>NZ_JBEZOK010000001.1:0-44986 GCF_040706515.1 Streptomyces sp. NPDC047880
AACGTTCGCCCCGTCGCGACGCCCGGCACGCCCTCTCGCCGCACCGGCCGAAAGCCCGAGTACGCCCAGTACGAGGGCTTCCGGCCGGCACGCCGAGAGCACGCACCGGACGCCGCTCCTTCACGGGCAAACATTGCCCGCCGCGGCACTGGAGCCCATGTCCGCGCGGCGGGCGGCTGAGGCCGGCCCCGCTCACTTCGGCAGGCGCAGCGCGAGGCCGTCCAGGACGACCTCCAGGCCGTAGGCGAACTTGTCGTCGCGCAGCTTCGCGGGGTCGGAGGCCTGCGCGGAGGTCTCGGGTCCGGCGGCCGCCAAGTGGTCGTAGCCGGCCGAGGCCTGCTGGGCCGCGGGCAGCAGCCGGGCCACGAACTCCGATTCGCTCTCGCCGGAGCGGGCGACCGTGGTGAGCCACGCGGCCTCGGTCGTGCTCATGCCGATGACGTACGAGAAGACGGCGTCGATCGCCCGGCTCGGTTCCGGGAATCCCGCGGCGGTGAACAGGGCCGCCAGCCGCTCCGAGAAGTTCATGTAGTTGGGGCCGAGGTAGGCGAGCCCCGCCTGCCCCAGTACCAGGGTCAGCCAGGGGTGCCGTAGCGCCGTCGTGCGGAAGGACCCGGCCGCCTCGGTCACGGCCGCGCGCCAGTCGGGGGCGCCGGCCCGCGGGACGTGGATCTCGGCGGCGACCTCGTCCACCGCGAGCTCCATCAGCTCGTCCTTCGTCGCCACGTGCCGGTAGAGCGAGGTCGCGCCCGCGTTCAGGCGTGCGCCGAGCTTGCGCATGGAGAGCGCCTCGATGCCGTCCGCGTCGAGCATCGCGATCGCCTCGCGGACGATCGCGTCCCGGCTGAGCGCGGGCTGGTCGGTGCGGCGCTGCTCGCGGGTCCATACGGACGGGATCGGGTTCTTGTCCTTCGTCCTGCTCATCGGGTTCCTCCTGTTGAACCTCTGCGTGCGAACAGCGTGCGCAATCAGCGTACAGAACTCAAGGGTTGCGCACACTGTTCCGTCATGCGTACAGTGTTCGCATCGAAGGAACGGTGTTCGCACGAACGGTGTTCGCAGGAGGGGAAGAGGAAATGGACGCTCGCAATCCACGGCGCTGGTGGATCCTGATCGTGCTGTGCCTCAGCACGCTGGTCCTGGTCGTCGACAACATGGCGCTGACGGTCGCGGTGCCCGCCCTGACCGAGGACCTCGGCGCGAGCGCCCAGGCCATGCAGTGGATCCTCGACTCCTACACCCTGGTCTTCGCCGGGCTGCTGCTGACCTCCGGCAGTCTGGGGGACCGGTTCGGGCGCCGCAGGGTGATGCTGATCGGGTTGCTGCTGTTCGGGGCGGCCTCGCTCGGGGCGGTGTTCAGCTCCACTCCGGGTGAGCTGATCGCGGTGCGGATCGCGATGGGTGTCGGAGGGGCCCTGATCATGCCGTCGACCCTGTCGATCCTGATCACCGTCTTCGACGAGGACGAGCGTCCCAAGGCCATGGCCGCGTGGGGCTCGGTGTCCATGCTCGGGCTGGTCGGCAGCCCGGTGCTGGGCGGTGTGCTGATCGACCACTTCGCCTGGCAGGCGATCTTCCTGATCAACGTCCCGATCGTCGGGCTCGCGCTGCTGGCCGGCGTGCTGCTGATGCCGGAGTCGAAGGCGCCGTGGCAGAAGCCGGACCCGCTGGGCGCGGTGCTGTCGGCGGTGGGCATGACGGCCCTGGTGTGGTGGATCATCGAGATCCCGCAGCACGGCGCGTTCGAAGGCCGCTCCCTGGTCGTCCTGGCCGTCGCGGTGCTCGCCCTGGCCGGCTTCGTGACCTGGCAGAACGTGACCCCCTCGCCGATGGTCCCGCTGGTCCTGTTCAAGCACCGCAACTTCAGTGGCGGTTCGCTCTCCCTGGCGCTCGTCCAGATCGGCAACGCCGGCCTGCTGCTGGTGCTGACCCAGTACCTCCAGTTCGTCCTCGGCTGGTCCGCCGTCAAGGCCGGCCTCGCCTTCCTGCCGCTGGCCGTCGCCGCGCTGGCCGGCAACACGGCCGGGGCGCAGCTCGCCGTGAAGTTCGGCAACCGATTCGTCATCCTCGGCGGGATGCTGCTGATGGCCGCCTCCTTCGGCCTGCTGACCACGCTCACCGCCGACAGCGGCTTCACCGTCCCGGCGGTGGCGCTGGGGATCCTGGGTCTGGGTGCCGGTCTGGCGATGCCGGCCGCGGTGGCCGCGCTGATGAGCACCATCCCGGAGGACAAGGCGGGCGTCGGCTCCGCCCTCAACGACACCATCCAGCAGTCCGGCACCGCCCTCGGCATCGCGATCCTCGGCTCCCTGCTCACCTCCGGCTACACCGACGAGATGCCGGCCGGCGCGCCGGAGCAGGCCCGGGAGTCCATCGGCGGGGCGCTGACGGTGGCGGGCGGTGACGCGGGTCTGGTGCGGGCGGCCCGGGAGGCCTTCACCGCCTCGATGTCGACGACCTTCACGATCAGCGCGCTCGGGGTCCTGGCCGCGGCGGTCGTGGCCACGCTGGTCATGCGGGACCGCAAGGCGCCCGCTCCGGCCGACGCCGCGGGCGAGGAGCGCGAGCTGGTCGCCTGACGCGAACGCACAAAGGCCGTCACCCCGCAGCGGGGTGACGGCCTTTCGCCGTGCCGGTCTCCCGTGGTTCGCTGCGCCGTCCCCCGGGTGGGAATGCCCTCCCGGTTTTCTCTGTTCTGGGGTGGCAGGAAGTTCAACGCTCAACTAAACTGGGCGTACACGAGGAGGAACCGACATGCCTGCAGTGACCGTCGAGAACCCGTTGACGCTGCCCCGCGTGACCACGCCGGCCGACGCCGTGGCACGTCCCGTGCTCGCCGTCACGACCGCTCCGAGCGGTTTCGAGGGCGAGGGCTTCCCGGTGCGCCGGGCGTTCGCGGGGATCAACTACCGCCACCTCGACCCGTTCATCATGATGGACCAGATGGGCGAGGTGGAGTACGCGCCGGGCGAGCCCAAGGGCACGCCGTGGCACCCGCACCGCGGCTTCGAGACCGTCACCTACATCATCGACGGCATCTTCGACCACCAGGACTCCAACGGCGGTGGCGGCACCATCACCAACGGGGACACCCAGTGGATGACCGCGGGCTCGGGCCTGCTGCACATCGAGGCCCCACCCGAGCACCTCGTCGTCTCCGGCGGTCTCTTCCACGGCCTCCAGCTGTGGGTGAACCTGCCGGCCAAGGACAAGATGATGGCCCCGCGCTACCAGGACATCCGCGGCGGCACGGTCCAGCTGCTCAGCACCCCCGACGGCGGCGCGCTGCTGCGGGTCATCGCCGGTGAACTGGACGGGCACGCGGGCCCCGGCATCACGCACACCCCGATCACGATGGTCCACGCGACCATCGCGCCGGGTGCCGAGGTCACGCTGCCGTGGCGCGAGGACTTCAACGGACTGGCGTACGTCCTGGCCGGGCGCGGCAGCGTCGGACCCGAGCGCCGCCCGGTCCACATGGGGCAGACGGCCGTCTTCGGCGCCGGTTCCTCGCTGACCGTCCGCGCGGACGAGAAGCAGGACGCGCACACGCCCGACCTCGAAGTCGTCCTGCTCGGCGGACAGCCCATCCGTGAGCCCATGGCCCACTACGGCCCGTTCGTCATGAACACCAAGGACGAGCTCATGCAGGCCTTCGAGGACTTCCAGAAGGGCCGGCTGGGCACGATCCCGGCGGTGCACGGCATGACCGCGGGCGGTCCGCAGGGCTGACGCGTGACGGGGCGGCTGACGCCCCGTCACCCTGGCGGGCCTCCCTGACGGGACGGCCCGCCCGGGGCGTGGTCGGGTGGGCATGTGCAGGCCTCCACCCCGCTGCTCCCCGAAGCCGTCCGGCGTTTCGCCGCCTGGTGCGCCGTGCTGCTGCTCGGCGCCGGCGTCGTCTACGTCGGGATCCGGCTGGTCGTGGAGTTCCGGACCGCCGTCGTGCCCGTGCTGCTCGCGCTGCTCGGGACGGCGCTGCTCGGGCCGCTGCACCGGCGGCTGGTGAAGGCCGGAGTGCACCGGTCGGTCGCGGCCGGGCTGACCTGTGTCGCGGTGGTCGCCGTGGTCGGCGGTGCCGTGTACATCGTGGTCGCCGCGCTCATCGACACCGGCGACGAGATCGTCGCCTCCCTCAAGGAGGCCGCCCGGGGCGTCTCCGAGCACTTCGGGGCGGCCGGCACCTCGCTGGACGACCTCGCCTCCAACGCCCGCGAACTGCTGGGCAAGTTCGGCGGCACGGCCGCCTCCGGCGTGATCAGCGGCGTCAGCGTGGTCGGCGAGTCCATCGCCATGGCCGTCCTCGCGCTGCTGCTCGTCTTCTTCTTCCTGCGCGACTCCGACAAGGCCGCCGGGACGCTGCGTTCCCTGGCGCCCCGCGGGTCGGCCGACATCCTGGAGGCCATGGCGCGGCGGGCCCTGAGGGCCGTCGAGGGGTTCATGCGGGGGACGACCCTCATTGCGCTCATCGACGCGCTCTGCATCACCGTCGGGCTGCTCGTCCTCGATGTGCCCGGCGCACCCGGGCTGGGCGCGCTGGTCTTCGTCGGCGCGTACATCCCCTACCTCGGCGCGTTCATCTCGGGAGCCCTGGCCGTGCTGGTCGCGCTCGCCGACCGGGGGTTCGTCATCGCGCTGTGGGTGCTCGGCGTGGTCCTCGCCGTGCAGGTGCTGGAGGGGCACGTGCTCCAGCCGATGATCCAGAGCCGGACCGTGCAGATGCACCCGGCGGTGGTGATGGTGACGATCACGGCCGGGGCGTCCGTCGCCGGGGTCCTCGGCATGCTGCTCGCCGTCCCGCTCACCGCCGCCGCCTTCGGCGTCGTCCAGGAACTGCGCACGCGCTACGGAGACCGGGAGCAACCACCGCCCGGACGGCAGTCGCGGGAGGCGTGACGTGACCGGACGGGGGCCGTGTGCCGTCGTGGGTGGCGTGACGTGACCGGACGGGGGCCGTGTGCCGTCGTGGGTGGCGTGACGTGACCGTGTGGGGGGCGGCGCCGTCGCGGGAGGCGTGACCGTGCGGGGCCCGCGAGCCCCCGGCTCACGCCGCCCCTGGGAGTCATGGGCCGCTACGGCGACCAGGACCCGTCGCCCGTGCCGTCCATGGACTCGTGGAGCTCGAACCAGATGCTCTTGCCCTCGCCGCGCGGCTCCACCCCCCAGGCGTGCGCGAGCAGTTCGATCAGCACCAGGCCACGGCCGGAGGAGGCCAGCTCCCCGGGTCTGCGCCGGTGCGGCAGGTCGTCACCGGCGTCCGTGACCTCGATCCGCAGCCGCCGCCCGCCCACCTCGCCCGTCATCTCGGCGACCAGCAGCGCGTCGGAGTCGGTGTGCACGAGGACGTTCGTCAGCAGCTCGGACAGCAGCAGCACCGCCGAGTCGACCTGGTCGCGCGAGATCCAGTCGTGCAGCAGCTCGCGCAGCTGCTGCCGGGCCACCGCGACCCGCTCGGGCTCGGCCTGCGCCACGGTCAGCACCGAGCGCCGCACCGGAGGCCGTACGGTCATCGCGTCACCGCAGCCGCAGCCCCCGCCCTCCCGGCTCAGCAGCAGCATCGCGATGTCGTCCTCGCGACGGTCCGCCAGCGGGCCGGTGGTGTGGTGCGAGGACGGCCCGTGCACCGCCTGTACCAGGGTGTCGGCGAGTTCCTCCAGATCGCCCTTGTGCTCCTCAAGGATCACGCGCAGCCGCCGCCAGCCGGTCTCCAGGTCGTGGCCGCCGGTTTCCAGCAGGCCGTCCGTGCAGATCAGCATGGTCTCGCCGGGCTCCAGGGTGAGCCGGGTGGTGGGGTAGTCGGCGTCCGGGTCGATGCCCAGCGGCAGGCCCCCCGACGTCGGCCGGGTCAGCACCGTGCCGTCGGCCATCCGGATCGCCGGGTCCGGATGCCCCGCCCGGGCGATGTCCAGCACCCCCGACGCCGGGTCGACCTCGACGTACACACAGGTCGCGAAGCGCGGGTCGGTCGGGTCCTCGTCGCAGATGCCGTGCAGGAAGCGGGAGGCGCGCGACAGCACCGCGTCCGGGCGATGGCCCTCCGAGGCGTAGGCCCGCAGCGCGATCCGCAGCTGGCCCATCAGCCCCGCCGCCCGCACGTCATGGCCCTGCACATCACCGATGACCAGAGCGAACCGTCCGCTGGGCAGCGGGATCACGTCGTACCAGTCACCGCCGACCTGGAGTCCGCCGCCGGTGGGGACGTAGCGGGCCGCCACGCTCATGCCGGGGATGCGCTGCGGTCCGAGCCTCGGCAGCATCGTGCGCTGGAGCCCGTCGGTCAGTGCCCGCTCGCTCTCCGCCACACCCGCCCGCGTCAGGGCCTGCGCCAGCATCCGCGCCACCGTCGCCAGCACCGACCGCTCGTCCGGGGTGAACGCCACCGGGTAGGTGAACGCCGCCATCCACGCGCCCATGGTGCGCCCGGCCACCGTCAGCGGCAGGAACGCCCAGGAACGGCGGCCGAAGCGCTCGGCGAGGGGCCAGGTCAGCGGATAGCGGGCCTTGTACTGCTCGGCGGACGACAGGTAGACGGCCCGGCCGGTCCGTACCACCTCGGCGGCCGGGTAGTCCGTGTCCAGTGGCATGTCCGAGAAGGGGCTCTCGGTGCCGTGCTGCTGACCGTGGTGGCCGATGATCGTCAGACGGTCGCCCGACACCCCGAACACCGCGAGACCGTCCGGCGAGAAGCCGGGCATCGACAGGTTGGCGGTGACCCGCAGAACCTCCTGGGTGGAGCGTGCCTCGGCCAGTGCCCGGCCCGCGTCCAGCAGGAACGCCTCACGGGATCGCCGCCAGTCCCCGGTCACCGCACTGCGCCCGGCCGGGGTGCCCGGCGTCGGCTCGGTGACCTCCTGGAGGGTGCCGATCAGCCGGTACGCCTTGCGGGCCCGGTCGAACGACGGCTTGGAGCGGCTGCGGACGACCCGGACGACCCGGCCCAGCTCGTCCATGATCCGGATCCGGACCTCGGCGAGGGTTCCCTCGGCCACGGCCAGCTGGATCACGCCGGTGATCTCGTTCCAGTCGACCGGGTGCAGCCGGGCCCGGGCCTGGGCCTCGGTGAGGCTGACCTGCTCGGCGGGCAGCCCGAGCAACCGGGCGGCCTCGGCATCGACCGTGACCAGCCCGGTGGCGGTGTCCCAATGCCACAGTCCGGTCGCGAGGGCGGCGAGGGCCTCCCCCACGGCGGGCAGCGGCTCGCCAGTGCGCATTGCCCTACTTTAAGAAGACGTGCTCGAACGCTGCCACCGATAGCGGATGGGTTCCCGGACGACGGTGATCGCGTACTCGATCCATAACTGTGGAGAGCCGATCTTCGCCTGCCCGGTACGCTGGGGAGGCGTTTCACGTGAAACACAGACCCCGATCAGCGAAGACTGGATGAACGACGATGCATCGGTACAGGTCCCACACCTGCGGCGAGCTCCGCTCCTCTGACGTCGGCAGCGACGTCCGGCTGAGTGGCTGGCTGCACAATCGGCGCGACCTGGGCGGCATCCTCTTCATCGATCTGCGCGATCACTACGGCATCACGCAGCTCGTGGCCCGTCCCGGCACCCCCGCCTACGAGGCCCTCGACAAGCTCTCCAAGGAGTCGACCGTCCGCGTCGACGGCAAGGTCGTCTCCCGGGGCGCCGAGAACATCAACCCCGAGCTGCCGACCGGTGAGGTCGAGGTCGAGGTCGGTGAGGTCGAGCTGCTCGGCGCCGCCGCCCCGCTGCCGTTCACGATCAACACCGAGGACGGGGTCAACGAGGAACGGCGCCTGGAGTACCGCTTCCTGGACCTGCGCCGCGAGCGCATGCACAAGAACATCCTGCTGCGCACCTCGGTCATCTCGGCGATCCGCCACAAGATGACGGCGCTGGGCTTCAACGAGATGGCGACGCCGATCCTGTCCGCGACCTCCCCCGAGGGCGCCCGCGACTTCGTCGTCCCCTCCCGCCTGAACCCGGGCAAGTTCTACGCCCTGCCCCAGGCGCCGCAGCAGTTCAAGCAGCTGCTGATGATCTCCGGCTTCGACCGGTACTTCCAGATCGCGCCCTGCTTCCGTGACGAGGACGCGCGCGCCGACCGCTCGCCGGGCGAGTTCTACCAGCTCGACATCGAGATGAGCTTCGTCGAGCAGGAGGACGTCTTCCAGCCCGTCGAGAAGCTCATGACCGAGCTGTTCGAGGAGTTCGGCGGCGGCCGCCACGTCACCTCGCCGTTCCCGCGGATCCCGTTCCGCGAGGCGATGCTGAAGTACGGCTCCGACAAGCCCGACCTGCGCGCCCAGCTCGAACTCGTCGACATCACCGACATCTTCGAGGGCTCGGAGTTCAAGGCGTTCGCCGGCAAGCACGTCCGCGCCCTGCCGGTGCCGGACGTCTCCGGCCAGCCCCGCAAGTTCTTCGACCAGCTCGGCGACTACGCCGTCTCGCAGGGCGCCAAGGGCCTGGCCTGGGTCCGCGTCGCCGAGGACGGCTCGCTGTCCGGCCCGATCGCGAAGTTCCTCACCGAGGAGAACGTCGCCGAGCTGACCAAGCGCCTGTCGCTGGCGGCCGGTCACGCGGTCTTCTTCGGCGCGGGCGAGTTCGACGAGGTCTCCAAGATCATGGGCGCCGTCCGGGTCGAGGCCGCCAAGCGCGCCGGGCACTTCGAGGAGAACGTCTTCCGGTTCTGCTGGATCGTCGACTTCCCGATGTACGAGAAGGACGAGGAGACGGGCGCGATCGACTTCTCGCACAACCCGTTCTCCATGCCGCAGGGCGGCCTGGAGGCCCTGGAGACCCAGGACCCGCTGGACATCCTCGGCTGGCAGTACGACATCGTCTGCAACGGCGTCGAGCTGTCCTCGGGCGCGATCCGGAACCACGAGCCGGAGATCATGCTCAAGGCCTTCGAGATCGCCGGCTACGACCGGGAAACCGTCGAGGAGAAGTTCGCGGGCATGCTGCGCGCCTTCCGCTTCGGCGCCCCGCCGCACGGCGGCATCGCCCCGGGTGTCGACCGCATCGTCATGCTGCTCGCCGACGAGCCCAACATCCGCGAGACCATCGCCTTCCCGCTCAACGGCAACGCCCAGGACCTGATGATGGGCGCGCCGACGGAGCTGGAGGAGGCCCGGCTGAAGGAGCTGCACCTTTCGGTGCGCAAGCCGCAGCCCAAGTAGGGGATCGCGTTCCCCTGGACGCCTGCGAGTGGCTCGGAACCGGCGCCGGTTCCGGGCCACTTCCGTATCCAGGGCTCTCAGCCAGCTCTCACCCAGGCTCCTGACAGCCGTGCTCCCTAGCTTCCCTTCCCATGACGGGACAGGAGACGGCCCATGGGCCGAAACACAAGAGGGATCTGACGCGCCGTAAGGTCGTCGTCGCGGGAGCCGGAGCGGTGGTGGCGGCGGGGGCCGGCGGTTCGTTCGCGGCGGGCGCGTTCGCCGGCGAGGAGACGGCGGCCGCCCGGGGCAAGACGGCCGGGGCCTCCGCTCAGGCCTGCTACAAGCTGACCTCCGAGACGACCGAGGGCCCCTACTACATCGACGCGGACAAGCTTCGCCGTGACATCACCGAGGACCAGGAGGGCATCCCGCTCACCCTGCGCCTGAAGGTGATCGACGCCGACACCTGCACGCCGCTGGCGAACGCCGCGGTGGACATCTGGCACTGCAACGCGCTGGGCGTGTACAGCGGGTACGAGGCGATGGGCAGCGGGGGCGGTGGGGGAGGCGGCGGCACCCCGCCCTCCGGGACGCCCACCGGCAGCCCCACGGGCCCGCCCCCGGGAGGCGGGGGCGGTGGCGGCGGGGGCCACGAGGAGCCCACCGACGACGAGCGCTACCTGCGCGGCACGTGGCGGACGGACCGGAAGGGCGAGGTCGTCTTCCGTACGGTCTTCCCGGGCTGGTACCAGGGCCGCTGTGTGCACATCCACACCAAGGTGCACGTGAACGGCACCTGGACCGACGCGGGCTACGAGGGCGGCTCGACCTGCCACACCGGGCAGCTCTTCTTCGACGAGGCGTCCGTGCTGGCCACGGCCGAGGTCGCGCCGTACTCCACCAACACCTCGACCCGCACCACTCTCGACGACGACACCATCTACCCGGGCAACGGCACCGAGGGCGGGCTGCTGAAGCTGAAGTACAAGAAGGGCGCCATCGCCAAGGGTGTCCTCGCCACGCTCACGATGGGCGTCGACCCCGAGGCGACGCAGGACGGCACGGGGGACGCGGTCCAGCCGGGCGCGTCGGCTTCTTCTGCTTCTTCTGCTTCGTCGTAGGTGACCGCGAGCTGAGGCCGCTGTGTGGGGCGGACGGGTGCGGGAGGTTCCCGCGCGTCCGCCCCTCATTCACATACATGGACGCCTGTCCCATGGTCTGGCCCTGGTCAACTCCCTGGGAAATCTCGGCGGGGTGGCGTTTGTCCGGCACACGAACCGGGGCGAGCAACTGGCCACCGGTGGGCGTGCGGCGGCTTCGGGGGAGGCGGCTGTGCGGTAGGTGCGGGGGCTCGTGGTAAGCGTGGTCGACCGAACGAGAACGGGGGGCGTGTGGACGACCACGAGGACCGGATCCTGGCCGATGAGCTCGCGGCTCTGGCCGCCGCTGCCGGGGCTTGGGGCGGCTTGACCCGCTTCGTGGCCAAGCTGATGAGGAAGAACGTTCAGGAGATCGATCTGGTCGTCGCCCTGCCGTTCGAAGACGCCGTCGATCGCGTTGCCTCGGTACTCGAACGGGCGGGGCGAAGGGTCGACCCAGTGCCGGAACCCAGTGCGGATCAACGGACGATCCGTGTCGTCGCAGGCGGTGGTGCCGGCGGCCTGAACCCTGTCGTGGTCACCGCACGGGTGACCAAGGGCGGGGCGACCGACTCGGCGGTCCGACTCCGTGCCGCTGCCAAGGAGGGCTTGATCAGGCAGCGGGCGGGCGAGAAGACCGCTACCCGTCTTGCGGAGTTGCTGGCGAGGTAGAGGCTGGGCGGCCCCCGACCAGGTCGGTTCGGCAGTCGCGGCAGTGGCCGGGGGCCGGGGCGCGGTGGGTTTTGGGTATCCATCGGGAAGGTGCTTTCTTCCTTGGTGGTCAGGCCCTCGCACTGGGATTGCCGTCCCGGCGAGGGCCGTTGCATGTCGGGGGTTGTGTTGTCCGTGCCGCGTGGTGCTGCGCTGAGCGCAGGGCAGGCAATCGGTGCGAAATCCAGCTCAGTTGGTGATGTTCACTCTCGGGAGTGAGCGTGCGCCGTGGGCGGGAGGGGTGAGGCTTGGTGCGGTTTCCTTCCCTCTCGTGTTTCTTGGGGAAGACCGCCGACGGCACCGGAGCACACGCGGCCGGGTCACGATGCGTGTGTCGTTTTCGCTGGTCAGGGGTTCGGTAGGTCGAGTTCTGCCCATACGGTCTTGCGGGGGACCGGTCCGAGCTGCACGCCCCAGCGGTCGGCGAGGGCCCCGACGAGAAGGAGGCCGCGTCCTGACTCGGCGTCGAGGGCGGGCGGACGTTGGCTGGGGAGTTCGTTGCCGCGGGTGTCCGTGACCTCGATGCGGAGGGCCGTGCGGCGGTCCAGCAGGGCGAGGCGGAAGTCGCGTCCGGGGAGCCGCCCGTGGGTGGCGGCGTTAGTGGCGAGTTCGGCGACGAGGTGTTCGGCGGCCTCGGTGACGCCGTGAGGGACCTCCCGGGTGCGCATCCACTCCGTGGCGAGGAGCCGGGCGAGGCGGGCGCCGCGCGGTGTGGACGACAGCAGGACGCTGAAGTGCTCGGTCGGCGACAGAAGTTGGGTGGACTTTTCCTGATTCACGTCACCGAGCGTGGCGGTGCCTGCCTACCGTGAACAGTGACAGTGCTGATACGTAGGGTGACTGTCCGGGGCTTGTCGGCCGTTGTCCGGGCTGTCGGCAGTACGACGGAGGGTGCGGCATGACGGTGGACGGCGAGCTGCGTCAGCTCAGTGCGGAAGCGGACGAGCCGGGCTGGGAGGTGGACCCGGACGACGAGTGGGGGGTGGCCGTCATCACCACGGTGGGACGGCAGTTGAGGCTGCGGCGTGAGGCGGTGGGGATGCGGGCCGCCGAGTTCGCGACGGCGGTCGGATACGGGGAGGACCTGGTCTACAAGGTCGAGGGCGGGAAGCGGATTCCTCGGCAGGAGTATCTGGACAAGGCCGACGACGTGTTGGGAGCGGGTGGGCTCGTCGCGGCGGCTTGGGAGGACGTGAAGAGGGTCCGGTATCCGAAGAAGGTTCGGGAACTGGGGAAGCTGGAAGGCAGGGCGGTCGAGATCGCTCTGTACGAGTGCCACATCATCCCTGGGCTGTTGCAGACGCCGGAGCACGCACGGTCCGTGATCGGGGCGGCGCAACCTCCCTACTCGCCGGATGATGTGGAGCGCATGGTGGCCGCTCGTCTGGCCCGCCAGTCGGTCTTCGAACGGTCGCCTGCGCCGGCGCTCAGCTTCGTCCTGGAAGAGGGGGTCCTGCGGCGCCCCATCGGGGGCAGAATGGTGTGGCGTCAGCAGCTTGAACGTCTGCTGGAGGTGGGGCGGTTGCACAACGTCGTGCTTCAGGTGATGCCGATGGACTGCGACACCCACTCAGGCCTGGACGGCCGGATCGAGTTGCTGAAGTTCCCCGACGGCACGGCCGTGGGGCGCTCCGACGGCGCGTTCAGTGGTCGGCCGACCTCCGAACTCAAACACCTGCGCGTCCTTGAGCTGCGGTATGGCACCATCCGGGCTCAGGCGCTCTCTCCGCGGGAGTCGCTGGCCTTTATCGAGCAACTGCTGGGGGAGACATGATCCGCAAGAGCACGGTCGGGGACACCTCAGAGCTGGCGTGGTTCAAGAGCAGCTACAGCGGCGGCAATGACGGCAACTCCTGCGTTGAGCTTGCCGTCACCCCCGGCACCGTGCATGTTCGCGACTCCAAGAACGTGGAAGGCCCCCGTCTGGCGATCACGCCCGGCGCGTGGGCGGACTTCGTGGCCCACGCATCGAGGCGCTGACCGGGTGGGCTCCGGACCTCCGGGGCCCCTACTTCTCAGTGCCGACCTCTGCGGTGAACAGTTCCTCCGGTGTGTCCACCGTGGTAGCGCGGTCGAGCCAGCGAGTGAGGGTGTCGGGGTCCGGACACAGGTGGAGGGGGCGGAAGACCTCCTTGGGGACCGTGATGTCACGATTCTCGAAGAGCCGTTGGACCGCGGCGGCCAACGCCGCCTTGTATCCGGCGGTGTACCCCCGGACCCATTCCTCGTCCTCGTGTTCGTCATCGGGCCGGTTGTCCACCCGGGCCCGGATGCGGGCCATGTCCTGGAGAGAGAGGGAGCCTTGCTGTCTCAGTTCTCCAGCCCGGAACGGAAATCGCCCATTACTCGCTCCGGCGGAATGCCCAAGCCCACGCATGTCAGCGTGAATCGGAGCAACTCGTGAAGTTCAGGTACGGCGTCCGGATCGTCGATCACGATCGCCCCGGGGTCAGGTTTCGGTCCGGTCCGCGGCAGGCGCCGCGTCCTCGACGAAGAGTTCGTCGACGCTCTGCACGTGGGGCGTCCGGTCCAGCCAGCGGTTCAGGAGGTCGAGGTCGGTACAACCGGCGATGCGGTCCCGGGCCTCCTGGGGGACCGAGACGCCTCGTGCTTCGAGGAAGCGGAGAATGGCCTTGGCTTCGCCTCTTGCCTCGCCCTCGAGATAGGCCTTCTCCATCACCGTGCCCCGGCCGGGGAAGTAGTTGACGAACGTCACGATGTCCCTCCATTTGTCTCCGGCGGGGGTGTCCCCCAACCCCGAGTCGAGAAACTGAAAGAAGTAGCTGGCGGCGTTCCAGTCCATCCCTGCGAGGGCACGGCCCAGCGCGTCCAGTATGGCGTCAATGTGGGGGCTGTTGGCGTGAGCCAGAGCGGAGAACACGGCCATCGCCGGTTTCTCCGCCGCCGTCCTCGGATCGGTGATCACCGGGAGGTTGTCCGGTCCGACGACCAAGGGGTACGTCATCTGGGCGATCCAGCCACGCGTGCCACAGGAGAAGGGTCCGGTCGCCCACTTGGTCGTCGCCCGGTCGCGGCAGACGACGAGCAGGAGAACCGGCAGGCCGTACTTCGCCTGGAGGTAGGAGATGTAGTAGGGCCGGCTCGATTCCTTTTCGGTGTCCCTTCTCTCCTGCGCCTCGACCGCGAGCAGAAAGTCCTCCCCGTCGGACGGGCCGATGCGCAGCACGGTGTCGATGTGGCGAGCCAGGGGCCTGGCTTCCGTCACGTCGGTGCCGATCGCGTAGACGGCCGCCTTCTCGGGGAACGCGATGCCCAGCACTCCGAAGACCGGGGAAAGGATCTCAGGCCGCTCCTGAAAGATCCGATGCATGCCTCCATGGGCTGATGTGACCATGTGGGCTATGTAAGTGGGCGGAAGACTGTACTTTCCGGCGGGCGGAAGGCGTTCACTCTTTCGGGCCTGGGAGAAACGTTCCCGGGCTACCTCGCCACGAACTGGGTCAGGATCGCCTGGACCTCGTAGATGTCGACGCCCTTGGTGAAGGTCTTCTCGATGGGGGCCGGGGTGCCGGAGATCCAGATCTTCAGCTCGGCGTCCAGGTCGAAGGTGCCGGCCGTCTCCACCGAGAAGTGGGTGATGCTGCGGTAGGGGACCGAGTGGTACTCGACCTTCTTGCCGGTGATGCCCTGCTTGTCGACCAGGATCAGGCGGCGGTCGGTGAAGAGGATGGTGTCCCGGATCAGCAGGAACGCGGCGTGGACCTGCTCGCCGTGCCCGAGGAGCCGGGCGTAGTCCTGCTGGGCCGACTGCGGGTTCACGGTGTGCGCGTTGCCGAACAGTGCCATGGTGTCCCCCCGTTTGGTTGACCGGACCGTTTGGCCGGCCGGATGCCTTGCTCAATCCTACGAACCGAGGCCTTCGTAGGGCGATGATCCTGGGGACGAGCCGATCGGGGAAACACGTCCGCCCCCAGGAGGAGATTCCCCTAGGGGCGGGTGCGGGGCGGGAGTTACGCCGGCTCGCCGCCGAAGCGCTCCTTGTAGGACTCCAGGTCCTCGTCCGTGAGCTTGGCGAAGAGGACCGGTGGGATGGTGAAGGGGGTGCCGGCGGGGAGGGTGGTGAGGGACTTCGCCTCTTCCTGGGTGACCCAGGTCGCCGTGTCGTTCTCCAGGGAGAACGCCTCGCGCATCTTCTTCGCCGACGTCGGGATGAACGGCTCGGAGACCACGGCGTAGAGGTGGATCAGGTTCATCGCCGTGCGCAGGGTGAGCGCGGCGCCCTCCGGGTTGGTCTTGATCTCCAGCCAGGGGGCCTTCTCCTCCAGGTAGGAGTTGCCCGCCGACCACAGGGCGCGCAGCGCGGCCGCCGCCTTGCGGAACTGGATGGCCTCCATCTGGGACTCGTACTCGGCGAGCAGGCGGGCGATCTCCTCGCCCAGCTTCGCCTCCGCGTCGCCGGGCTCGGCGCCCGCCGGGACCTCCTCACCGAAGCGCTTCTTGGAGAAGGACAGGACGCGGTTGACGAAGTTGCCGAGGGTGTCGGCCAGATCCTTGTTCACCGTGGCGGTGAAGTGCTCCCAGGTGAACGACGAGTCGTCCGACTCCGGGGCGTTCGCCATCATGAAGTAGCGCCAGTAGTCGGCCGGCAGGATGTCGAGGGCGTCGTGGGTGAAGACGCCCCGGCGCTGCGACGTGGAGAACTTGCCGCCGTAGTAGTTCAGCCAGTTGAAGGCCTTGATGACGTCGACCTTCTTCCACGGGGCGCGGGTGCCCAGCAGGGTCGCCGGGAACATCACGCTGTGGAAGGGGACGTTGTCCTTGCCCATGAACTGCGTGTAGTGGACGTTCGCGTCCGACTCCCACCACCAGGAGCGCCAGTCGCGGTTCTCCGGGTCCTGGTCAGCCCACTCCTTCGTGGCACCGATGTACTCGATCGGGGCGTCGAACCAGACGTAGAAGACCTTGCCCTCGGCAGCGAGGTCCGGCCACGTGTCGGCCGGGACCGGGACGCCCCAGTCCAGGTCACGGGTGATCGCGCGGTCGTGCAGGCCCTCCGTCAGCCACTTGCGGGCGATGGAGGAGGCGAGGACGGGCCAGTTGTCGGCGCGCTCGTCGACCCATGCCTCCACCTCGCCGGCCAGCGCCGACTGGAGGAGGAACAGGTGCTTGGTCTCGCGCACCTCCAGGTCGCTGCTGCCGCTGATCGCCGAACGGGCGTCGATCAGGTCGGTCGGGTCCAGGACGCGCGTGCAGTTCTCGCACTGGTCGCCGCGGGCCTTGTCGTAGCCGCAGTGCGGGCAGGTGCCGATGATGTACCGGTCGGGCAGGAAGCGGCCGTCGGCGTTCGAGTACACCTGGCGGATCGAACGCTCCTCGATGAAGCCGTTCGCCTTCAGCTCGCGCGCGATCTCCTGCGTGATCTCGTGGTTCTGCGGGGAGGAGCTGCGGCCGAAGTAGTCGAACGCCAGGCTGAAGCCGTCGTAGATCGCCTTCTGCTGGTGGTGCGCCTCGGTGCAGAACGCGTCCACCGGGATGCCCTGCTCCTTGGCCGCGAGCTCCGCGGGGGTGCCGTGCTCGTCCGTCGCGCAGATGTAGAGGACCTCGTGGCCCCGCTGGCGCAGGTAACGGGAGTAGACGTCCGCCGGGAGCATGGACCCCACCATGTTGCCCAGGTGCTTGATCCCGTTGATGTACGGAAGGGCGCTGGTGATGAGGTGTCGAGCCATCGCGGGCTGCTCCCAAGTCGCTACGTGGGGTGACGATCTCGTGGTCTCGGTCGTCTACGGAACCTTGAAATCGTAGCTGACACGGGTGCGCCGCCCGCCTCCCGTTTTACGGGGTGGGAAGCGGGCGGCGTCGTGGGGCCTGCGGGAGCCGGGGAGGGTTACGGGCGCCAGTTCGCCAGTACGCCCTCGTAGAGCTCCTTGTCCGTGAGCTCGCGTGGCGTTTCGCCGGCGAGGAAGTGGGACGTGTTCGGGGCCTTGAGCTTGCGGAGGTAGTCGAAGGCCTTGTTCTCCGGGTCTCCGAAGGCGACGAAGGAGAAGAAGACGGCCGGGTGGCTCTTGGCGGCGTCGGTGAGGGCCTGGGTGGCGGGGGTCTTCGCGTCCGGGGCGCCGTCGGTCTGGAACACCACCAGGGCGGGGGTGGCGGGGTCCGCCGTCTTGTCGTGGTGGGCGAGGACCGCTTCCACCGCCGCGTGGTAGCTGGTGCGGCCCATGCGGCCCAGGCTCGCGTGCAGGTCGTCGATCTTGTTCTCGTGCTCGGTGAGGGTGATCTCGCCGGTGCCGTCGAGCTCGGTGGAGAAGAAGACGACCGGGACGGTGGCCTCGGGGTCGAGGTGGGCCGCGAGGGCGAGGGTCTGCTCGGCGAGGGCCTGGGCGGAGCCGTCCTTGTAGTACGGGCGCATGGAGGCGGAGCGGTCGAGTACGAGGTAGACCTTGGCCCGGGTGCCGGTGAGGTCGTTCTTCTTGAGGGCGGTGGTGGCGGCCCGGTAGGCGGTGGCGAGGTCGGGGGCGTGCTTCTTGAGGGTGGTCAGGGGGAGGGCGGGGCCGTCCTCGCCTTCGGCTTCGGCCGGCTTCGTCTTCCCACCCGCACCGCCCGTGCGGCTTTCGTCGTCGGGTGCGGGTGGCCCCTGCGGGGCGGTCCCGCCGTCGGCGGCCGCGGGTTCGGGGGCAGCGGGTTCGGCGGCCGCGGGTTCCAGGGTTGCGGGTTCGGCGACCGCGGGTTCCGGGGTCGCGGGTTCGGCGGCCGTGGGTTCGGTGGCCTTCTCGGACTTCGTCGCCGTCTTGTCCGTCTTGTCCGTCTTGACCTTCGTGGTCTTCGTGGTGTTCGTTGCCGGTGTCTTCGACGGCTCCGCCGTCTCGCCGGCCTCTGCCTTCGGCTCCGGCTCCGGCTCCGCGGGCGTCTCGGCCTTCGGCTCGGGCTCGGCTTCCGCCTTCGTGTCCGTCGTTGCGGCGGGCTCGGGCTGCGCCTCGTCCGTGGGGGTGGCCGCGGGCTTCTCCGGCTGCTCGCTCGCCGCCGCCGGGGCGGCTGCGGCCGGCTTCTCCGCTTCGGGCGTCTCGGCCGGCTCCGCCGCCTCCGGCTCCTTCACAGCCTCGGGTTCCCCGTCGGCTGCCTTCTCCGCAACCGCCGGCTCCTCGTCGGCTGCCTTCGCCACGACCGCCGCCTCATCGACAGCAGTCGGCTCCTCGTCGGCTGCCGGCTCCTCAGCAGCGGCCGATTCCCCGGCACCCGCCGGTTCCTCAGCAGCCGCAGGTTCCCCGGCACCCGCCGGTTCCTCAGCAGCGGCCGATTCCCCGGCACCCGCCGGTTCCTCAGCAGCCGCAGGTTCCCCGGCACCCGCCGGTTCCTCAGCAGCCGCAGGTTCCCCGGCACCCGCCGGTTCCTCAGCAGCCGCAGGTTCCCCGGCACCCACCGGCTCCTCAGCAGCGGCCGATTCCCCGGCACCCGCCGGGTCCTCAGCAGCGGTCGGCTCCTCAACCGCCGCCGGCTCCTCAGCAGCCGCAGGTTCCCCCGCAGCCGCCGGCTCCTCAGCAGCCGCAGGTTCCCCCGCAGCCGCCGGGTCCTCAGCAGCCGCAGGTTCCCCGGCACCCGCCGGTTCCTCAGCAGCGGCCGGCTCCTCAGCCGCCACCGGCTCCTCAGCTGCCGCAGGTTCCCCCGCAGCCGCCGAATCCTCCGCAGTCGCCGGTTCCTCCGTCTCCCCCCGTTCCGCCGTGGCGTCCTGCTCGTCCTCCGTCGAGCGGGACGGGCTCGGGACCGTCACGTTGTCGAAGGCCGCCGAGACGAGGTCGTGCTCGTCGGTGGGGGACGTCCGGGGTTCGGGGACGTTGGCCGTCGGGGTGGGCTTCGGTTCGGGGGAGGGGGAGGGGACCTTCGGGTCCGGGGCGGAGGCCGGTGCAGGTGTCGGTGTCGTCTCGGCCTGCGTGACGGCCTCGTCGTGGCCGGTGTGCTCGGCGGTCCGGTCCTCGGTCCCGCTGGTCTCACCGGCGGTCGCCGTACGCGCCGCACCCTCCGCCTCGGCGGTCCGTGACTTGCGTGACCGTCCGAACGCGTTCCGCAAGAGAGTGAGAATGCCCATGTGCGCGCAACCCTTCGCGTGAGTTGAAGCCCGTCAATCCCTGGCCAGGACGGACACGTAAGGTTAGCGGCCCTCCTGTGTGATCTTGGGCAGGGTTGCTTGTGCCAGGCCTGTCCTGTCAAGGGGACATCCGGCCCGAGCAGGTGTCGCCGGGCTGAATCGCCGCAATCCCCGTACGGCAGCCGGGGGTTCATTCGTTGTTCACCCGTGCGCCCGATCACCGCACGTGCGTGCCCCTACGGTCACAAGGACACCAAGGGCATCCATGGGGAGAGCGAAGTGCGCAAGCTGCTGCCGTTGATCGGAACACCGTCCGGTTCGCACCACGGCGGCCGGTCCGCCATGACCTGTCGTTTCCGCTGTGGTGATGCCTGCTTCCACGAGGTGCCCAACACCAGCTCCAACGAGTACGTCGGTGACGTGATCGCCGGTGCGATCGGCCGCCGGTCGATGATGCGCGCCGCGGCCGTGGTGACCGTGGCCGCCGCGGGGGCGGGTGCTGCCGGTGCCGTGCGGGCTCCGCGGGCCGCCGCCGCCCCGTCCACCGGCGCCCCGGCGGCGGCTGTCACCGCCGAGGGTGCCCGGCGCAAGGGCAAGGGCGCGCGCGGGTTGCGTTTCACGCCGGTCGCGCCCAACACCGCCGACGCGGTGACGGTGCCGGACGGGTACCGGCAGAACGTCGTCATCCGCTGGGGCGAGCCCATCCTGCGCGGTGCGCCCGCCTTCGACCCGGAGAAGCAGACCGCCAGGGCCCAGGCCGGACAGTTCGGGTACAACTGCGACTTTCTCGCCCTGCTGCCGCTGCCCGGGGAGCGCAACCGGCAGCTGCTCGTCGCCAACCACGAGTACACCGACGAACTGCTGATGTTCCGGGGGTACGACGCGGCGAACCCCACGCGTGAGCAGGCCGAGATCGCCTGGGCCGCGCACGGGCTGTCCGCCGTGGTCGTGGAGGAGGACCCCGGGAGCGGCAGGCTCACCGCCGTACCGCGGCACCGGCTGAACCGGCGCGTCACCGCCACCACCGCGTTCCGTCTCACCGGGCCCGTCGCCGGGTCGGAGCTCGTCAGGACATCCGCGGACCCGACCGGCACCAAGGTGCTCGGCACCCTCAACAACTGCTCCGGCGGCGTCACCCCGTGGGGCACGACCCTGCACGGCGAGGAGAACTTCAACCAGTACTTCGCCCACAGCAGCCGCGCGACCGACAAGCGTTACGGGATCGGCACCGGCGCCAGCGAGCGCAAGTGGGAGCGGTTCGACAAGCGGTTCGACGTCGCCCGGGAGCCGAACGAGGTACACCGGTTCGGGTACGTGGTGGAGTTCGATCCGTACGACCCCACGTCCACGCCCCGCAAGCACACCGCTCTCGGGCGGTTCAAGCACGAGGCGGCGACCGTGCGGCTGACGCACGACGGGCGTCCTGTCGTGTACTCCGGTGACGACGAGCGGTTCGACTACTTCTACAAGTTCGTCGGCAGCAAGCGGATGAAGCACGGCCACAGCCGGGCCGTCCGCGAGCACAACCTCTCCCTGCTCGACGAGGGCACGCTGTACGTCGCCAAGCTCACCGGTGACTCCCCCGCCCTCGAGATCGACGGCACGGGCAGGCTGCCGAAGGACGGCGAGTTCGACGGGGGCGGTGAGTGGATCCCGCTGGCCACCGCCACCGCGCAGGGCGCCGTCTCGCACGTGGCCGGGATGAGCGCCGAGGAGGTGTTCGTCTTCACGCGGCTCGCCGGCGACAAGGTGGGCGCCACCAAGATGGACCGGCCCGAGGACATCGAGCCCAACCCGGTGACCGGCAAGGTGTACGTCGCGCTGACCAACAACACCAACCGCGGGGTCGGCTCCAACGCCGGGGCGGACGAGGCCAACCCGCGCAACGCCAACAAGCACGGGCACGTGCTGGAGCTCACCGAGCGGTGGAACCGGCCCGAGAGCACCCGGTTCGGCTGGTCGTTGTTCCTGGTCGCCGGTGACCCTGACGACCCGGCGACCTACTTCGCCGGGTTCCCGAAGGACTCCGTCAGCCGGATCTCCTGCCCGGACAACGTCGCCTTCGACCCGTACGGCAACCTGTGGATCTCCACCGACGGTGCCCAGCTCGGCTCGCACGACGGCCTGTTCGGTGTGGCGACCCGGGGCGAGCGGCGCGGGGAGCTCAAGCAGTTCCTGACCGTGCCGAAGGGGGCCGAGACCTGCGGCCCGATCGTCCAGGACCGGCGCGTGCTGGTGTCCGTGCAGCACCCGGGGGAGGTCGACGGCGCGTCCGTGGAGAAGCCCGCGAGCAGCTGGCCCGACGGGCCCGGGACGTACGTCCGTCCGGCCGTGGTGGCCGTCTGGCGTGCCGACGGGCGCGACATCGGCGTCTGAGGGTTGGTCCCGGCCGTTCGGTTGCAGCGGTTCGTCCGAGTCGTTCGGCAGCATCCCGTCAGGGAAGGGCCGGGCTCGGGGGTCTGAGGGGACCGCCGGGTTCCAGCCAGTCCCGCTTGTGCCAGTCCCGGTAGGCCGGCGCCTGCCGGGCGACCTCGCCGTACGCCTCCTCCAGTGCGGGGTAGACGCCGTCCAGGTCGGTCTGCGTGCGGGCCGCGGCGAGCAGCCGTACGCCGAGTGGATCGTCCTTCAGGCGGCGCACCGCCATGTCGGGGCCGGGGGTGCGGGTGGGCTGGCAGACGGTGACGACCTCGCCGGTCGCGACCAGGGCGTCGGCCGTGTGGTAGTCGCCGTGCAGGACGTGCGGGCTGACGCCGGCCTCGCGGAACATCCGCTGGACCGCGTCCCATTCGCCGTCGACCGTGGGGTCGATCATCCAGCGGTCGGCGGCCAGGTCGGCCAGCTCGACCTCCTGTTTGGCGGCTGCCGGATGGTCGACGGGCAGGGACACGCACTGCGGTTCGCGCTCCACCAGGACGCGCAGCCGGAGGCCGGCGGGGATGCGCAGCGGGCAGCCCTCCACCTCGTGCACGAAGGCGACGTCGAGCTGCCCGTCGGCGACCATGCGGAGCAGGGCGTTCGGGGAGACGTTCATATGGAGGCTGGGGTTCTGACCGCGGGCGCGCAGCCGGCGCAGCCAGCCCGCCAGGGCCTTGCTCGCCGTGGAGCCGATGCGGAGCTCGGTGCCGCCGGTGGCGGCCGCCCTGGCCTCGGTGACCAGCAGGTGCAGTTCGGCCATGAGCGGGCGGGCGCGGCTGAGGACCAGACGTCCCAGCGGGGTGGGGTGGCAGCCGGTGTGGGAGCGCAGGAACAGCGGGCCGCCCAGCTCCTGCTCGATCCGGCGCAGTTGTGTGCTCAACGACGGCTGGGCGACGCCCAGCTGCCGGGCGGCGCGGTGCAGACTGCCGGTGTCGGCTATGGCGCACAGCGCGCGGAGGTGCCTCACCTCGAGCTCCATGCTCTGTGAGGCTAAAGCGGAATCGCGGCGTTAACCAGCCACATAATTCATCGCTAAACCAGGTGAATTGGGCAGTCGATAGCCCCGTCCTATCCCTGGTTGCCATCATCACAGGCGCCGCACAGCCATCGAGACTCACCGGTGAGACTCAACCCCCACCCGAGGAGTCCTTCGATGCGAAAGTCCCTGTCCTCCCTGGCGGTTCTCGGCCTCGGCCTGACGATGGCCGGACTCGGAACGGCCGGCCCCGCCGCGGCGTCCCCGGCCGCGGAGCCGCACGCCGGATTCGTCGCGAAGTCCGCCGCGTCCGCCGGCTCCGACGCGAGCAGAGCCTTCTTCCAGGCGGTCCTGAAGTCCGTCGCCGAGAAGCGCGCCGCGAACCCGAGTGCCACCGCGGCCGTCACCGTCGTCTACGACGCCTCCCGGGCGCCCACGTTCAGCGCCCAGATAGCGCGCAGCACCCAGATATGGAACAGCTCGGTGTCGAACGTGCGGCTCCAGTCGGGCTCCGCGTCGGCGGCCGACTTCAGCTACCGGGAGGGCAACGACTCCCGCGGCTCGTACGCGTCCACCGACGGCCACGGCAGCGGCTACATCTTCCTGGACTACCGGCAGAACCAGCAGTACGACTCCACGCGGGTCACCGCTCACGAGACCGGTCACGTCCTCGGTCTGCCCGACCACTACTCGGGCCCGTGCAGTGAGCTGATGTCCGGTGGCGGCCCCGGCCCCTCCTGCACCAACGCCGTCCCGAACGCGACCGAGCGCTCCCGGGTCAACCGGCTGTGGGCGAACGGCTTCGCGGCGGCCATGGACAAGGCCCTGGAGAAGTCGGCTCGTTGAGACCCCCACGCGGATGCGGCCGTCCTGCCACGAGGGGCGGCCGTATCCGCGTGTGCGGACCGGGCCCGGGTCAGCGGCGCTGGTGCAGCGTGAGGTCCGTGAGGACCGCCCGGTGGTCGGTGCCGGCCAGGTCGAGGATGCGGGTGCGGCGGGCGCCGAAGTCCCGCGAGATGAGGACGTGGTCGATCTGCGCGCCGAACGTGGGTGCCGTCCGGGCCGGCCAGGTGACGGTGCGGTCGGCGCCGTCCGGGCGGGAGGCGTCGCTCAGGCCGGTGTCGAGGATGCGGCGGAACGCGGCGTGGTCCTGGGAGGCGTTGAAGTCGCCGGCCAGGACGAGGGGAGTGCCCGGGTCGGCGGTCGCCGCCTCGCGCACGGCGCCCAGCTCCCGGCGCCAGAGGTCCACCTGCCCGGGCAGCGGCGGCATGGGGTGGGCGAGCTGGAGCCGTACGGCGTGCCCGTCGACGTCGGCGACCGCCCCGGGCATGCCCATCGTGCCGCGCACGCCCTCGGTGGGCCGGAGCGGGAAGCGGCTGAGGATGACGGAGCCCTCGGAGCCGCCGCCCTCCACGGCCCGGCGGTGCGGGTAGTCCCGGGCGAGGTCGCGCTTCAGCAGCGCGTCGCACGCGTAGTCGCACTCCGCCACGAAGACCACGTCCGGTTTCTCACGGCGTACGGCGGTGACGAGGGAGCCGGTGCCCTGTCCGAACTCCACGTTGGAGGTGAGGACGCGGAGGTCGGCGACCGGGCGGCCCACAGGGTCCCCGACCTTGCCGTACGGCTCGATGTACCAGGCCAGCAGGCCGAGCAGGAGCACGCCCCAGACCGTTCCGGTCCACCAGCGGGACAGCAGGGTGAGCAGCAGCCCCGTGGCGGTGGGGACGAGCAGCCAGGGGAGGAAGGCGAGCAGCTGCGGGACAGGGGTCAAGCCGTCGCTGTCGGCGACCCGGAAGCCGACGACCACGCTCACCGCGGCGAACAGCAGGCCGGCGCACCCGGCGCCGAACCGCCGTCCCGACGGGCGGTGCTCCTGCCCGTCGTCCCTGGCGGTCCACTCGGCAGCGGCGGTGTCCAAGGCCCGGCCTTCCGTTCGTGGGATGGGGTGCCCGCATCCTCTCTCAGGGACGGGGCGGGGCGGGGGAGGGCCGCCGGGCGTCGACCCGGGCCAGGAACTCCTCCAGCGCCTGGTCGAACACCTCCGGGCGTTCCAGGTTCGGCAGATGTGCCGCCCCCTCGATGACGCGCAGCTCCGCGTCCGGGAGCGCCGCGTGCATCGCCCGGGCGTCGGAGACCGGCGTGAAGGTGTCGTCGGCTCCCACGACGACCAGGGCCGGGACGGAGACCTGCGGCAGCAGGGCGGCGTAGTCGGGGCGGCGGGCCCGGGCGCGCAGGGCCGCGGCGGCGCCCTCGGGGGCGGTGGCGGTCATCATGCCGTGGACGTGCGCCTTGACCTCGGCGGACGCGTACGGGGCGACCATTCGCTCCAGGACCTCGTCGGCGTAGCCGCCCATGCCTTCGGCGAGGAGGCGGTCCGCCATGGCGTCGCGGGTGCGCACGCCCTCGGGGGTCTCCGCCGACGGGAAGGTGTCCGCGAGGACCAGGCCGCGCACGCGCTCGGGGAACAGGCGGTAGCAGTCCATGACGATCTGCCCGCCCATCGACAGGCCCGCCAGCACGAACGACTCCACCTTCAGCTCGTCCAGCAGGGCCTCGACGTCCCGGGCGAACCCGGAGAAGTCCTGCACGGCCGGGGTCGTCGGGGAGGCGCCGTAACCGCGCAGGTCGGGGGCGACGACACGGCGGGTACCCGGGAACCGGTGGAGCTGGGGTGCCCACATCGTGCGGTCGAAAGGGTGGCCGTGGACGAGGACCAGGGGAACCCGATGCGTATCGGATCCTTTGTCCTCGTATGCGAGGAAGGGTGCCATGGCGTCGACCCTAGGCCGCCCAACTACTCAGTGCAATAAGATCTTTGCTCTCGGTGCAATCCAAGGGGGAGACCGGCCGATGAGTGACTACCGGCGCATCGCCGACCGCATCGCCGACGACATCGCCACCGGACGGCTCCGGCCGGGCCAACGGCTGCCGCCGCAGCGGGCGTTCGCCCGGCGGCGGGGCATCGCCCCGTCGACGGCCGGGCGGGTCTACGGCGAACTCGTGCGGCGCGGACTGGTCGTCGGGGAGGTGGGGCGCGGGACCTTCGTACGGGCCGCACCGGCCGGACCGGCGGGGCAGGCGCTCATCGAACCCGGACCCCCTGGAGCCGCGCCCGTCAACCTCGAACTCAACTACCCCGCCGCGCCCGGCCAGCCGGAGCTGCTCGCCCCCGTCCTCGCGCCGCTGCTGCGTCCCGACGTGCTGGCCGAGGCGCTGTTACCGGCGGCCGCCACCGGCACCCGGGCCGCGCGGGAGGCGGCGGCCACACTGCTCACCACCCCCGGCTGGCGGCCCGCGCCGGAGCGGCTGCTGTTCACCGGCAACGCCCGGCAGGCCATCGCCGCCGTCCTTGCCTCACTGGTCCGGCCGGGCGGCCGGGTCGGGGTGGAGCAGCTGACGTATCCGCTGGTCAAGGAGATCGCGGCACGGCTCGGCATCACACTGGTGCCGCTGGCCGGGGACACGGCCGGGCTGCTCCCGGAGGCCGTCGCCGCCGCGCACCGCACGGCGCCGCTGTCCGCCCTCTACGTGCAGCCGACCCTGCACAACCCGACGTCCCTGACGACGAGCCGGCCGCGGCTGCTGCAACTCGCCCAGCTGGTCCACGACCTGGACCTGCCGGTCGTGGAGGACCGCATCTGGTCCTTCCTCCAGGAGCCCGGTGATCCGCTCGCCGTGCACGCCCCGGCCCTCACCCACGTCGTCGACGGGCTCTCCAAGCGGGTCGCTCCGGGGCTCACCGCCGGGTTCCTGGTCGTGCCGCCGCACCGGGTCGCCGCCGTGGCCGACGCCGTGCGCTCGGGCGGCTGGAGCGCCGGGCGGTTCGCGCTGGAGGCGGCCGTGCGGTGGGCCGCGGAGGGGACGGTGGCACGGCTGGTGGCGGCCAAGCGGGCGGACGCGGCACGGCGGCAGCGGATCCTCGCCGAGGAACTCGCCGGCTTCGCCGTACGGTCCGGCCCGGCGTCCTCCTTCGCCTGGTGGCAGTTGCCCGCCCCCTGGCGCGCGGACACCTTCACGGCCGCCGCCGCGGCGCACGGCATCGCCGTCACGCCCGGCCCCGCCTTCGCCGTCGCCCCCGGGCACACGCCGGACGCCGTCAGGCTCGGGCTCGCGTCGGCTCCGGAACCGGATCTGCGCCGGGCACTGCGGACCCTCGCGCACGTCGCCGCGCGGCGAGCCGGGGACCGTACCGGCCTGTGACCCAGGCGCCGGCCGCCACCGCCAGGCCCAGCGCGCACAGCAGCCAGGACACCGTGCGCAGGGTGGCCGTCAGGGCGTCGTAGACGGCGCCCGCGGCCGGGCGGTGCAGGGCGTCGGGCAGGTCGGCGAGGGTCAGACGGCGGCCGATCGCGACGGCCAGGACCAGCAGCGCGCCCCCCAGGGCCGTGCCCAGGCCGAGGGCGGTGAGCGCCCTGCGGCGGCACGCGGCGACGGTGATCCCGGCGACCGCGAGGACGGCGGCGGCGAGCGGCAGCCAGAAGGCGGCGGTGTCCAGCACGTGGTACCCCTTGCGCAGTCGGTCGGTGTCGTCGGCCGGCAGCACCGGGATCCGCGTGTGCGTGACCGGGATGCGGTGGGCGAACGGCACGTGATCGTCGGAGAGTTGCCGCTTGACCCGGGCGATGACGGGGGCGGGGTCGACGGTGACCGGGGCTCCGCGGGCGCCGTCGTCGCGCAGGGCGCGCAGCACCGCCTCGTGGACGGCCCGGTTCGCCGCGTCCCAGGCCGTGCGATAGGTCTCGGTGCGGGTGAAGGAGCGTGCCGCGTCGTGCACGAAGGGCTCGACCGCGGCAGGCCGCGGGCCGCTGTCCGCCCGGCGCCCGGTCTCCCGCAGGACGCCGTCGCCGACGGCGTCCGCGACCGCGTGCCGCACGTCCGGGTCGCCGGCGAGCGGCGCCATCGTCCGGACGTAGCGGCCGGTGTCGGTCAGCCCGTCGGCCGCCCAGGACGCGAGCGCCCCGACCGGCACGAGCAGGCACGCGAGGACCAGCAGAACGGCCGACAGGGCGTTCCGTGATCGTGGGGGCGCCTTCCCGGCTCCGGGCGCCCGGTCGTGCTCGGACACCCTTCCAGGCAACGGCCCCCGGGCCCGGCCCGCGAGCGCTGCGCCACCGTCCGGCCGCCCGCCTGCCGTGCGGCGGAGCGCTCCACCTGCGACGAGAGGCCGCCCGGGGCCCGCGGCCGGGCTCGCCCGAACGGGTGTCCCTCAGCCGATGCGCCGGCCCTGGGCGTCCTCGTGCGTGTAGTAGCGGTAGAACACCATCGCGAGGACGCCCGCCCCCACCGCCAGCCCCAGACCGGCGGAGCTGTACACCGACGCGCCGCTCTGGCTGTAGAGGAAGCCGACCGAGCAGCCCGAGAAGACGAACCAGCACACCGCGTGCAGTTCGCGGGGCAGCAGCGGGGCCAGCGCGCACACCGCGGCGAACACCACGGCGAACACCAGCGCCGTGAGGAAGCCGAAGAGCAGGTTCCAGCCGGTGATGGGCCCGGCGTCGCGCCGGATGGCGGCGGCCCAGTAGCCGTAGACGAGCCCGAGCACCACGGGCAGGCCGACCTTCACGGCGACGTGGACGCGCGGGCCGAAGACGTCCGGCCTCCGGCCGGGCATGATCATCCTGCGTGAGGCGGGTGCCGCATGAGCCATGACAGCTCTCCTCTCTGTCCCTGCCCCTGGAACCAGGGCACACCTGAGGACAGCCCCTGGCAAGTCGGCGAGCGCCTCGAACGGGATGCGGCCGGTGCGGCCCCGTGTTTCGCTGGGGCCGTGAGCCGCCACCGCGGGGGGCACGGCCTGCCCGTCCGGCACCGCCTGCACGTCCGGCCCGGCCCGCTCGTCCGGCACGCCCGGGCCGGGCGCCCCGACGCCGTGCGGCGGCAGGAGCTGCTGCGGGTGCGGGGGCGCAGCGTGGCCTGGCTCCCGCCGCTGCTGCTGCTCGTCGCCATCGCGGTGGCCGACTACCACACCATCGGCGAGTTCCGGATGATCTCCTGGATCGTGCTGGTCCCGGCCATCGCCGCCTCGATCTGCGGAGTGTGGGGCACGGCCCTCTTCGCGGTCCTCTCCCTGGTGACGTACGTCGTCGCCGACAGCTCCTGGCCCCACGAATACCGGGCAGGCCGCGCCGACTTCGTCCTCGTCGCCCTCGGCGGCATCCTCGCCACCCTGGCCTGCGCGGTCCGGGTGCGCGACGAGAACCGCGCGCTGCACATGAGCGACGTCACCGACACCGTCCGCCGTACCGTGCTGCGTCCGCTGCCGCCCGGCTGGGGCGGCCTCGACCACGCCGGCGTCTACCTCACCGCCGACGCCCACGCCCGCGTCGGCGGCGACTTCTACGACATCCAGCCCGGCCCGCACGGCACCCGCGTCCTGGTCGGCGACGTGCAGGGCAAGGGCCTGGGCGCGGTCGAGGCGGCGGCCGCGCTGCTCGGCACGTTCCGTGAGGCCGCGTACCACGAGGCGGCCCTGACGACGGTCGCCGAACGGCTGGAGACGCGGATGATCCGGCACCGCGGGCACACCGTCGCCCTGGGCCGCTTCGACGGCGACCGGTTCGCCACCGCCGTACTCCTCGCCTTCCCCGACGACGAGGAGGAGGCGGTGGACGTGATGCTGTTCGGGCACGAGCCGCCGCTCGCCGTCGGGCCCGGCGGCGTGCGCACCCTGGCGGCCGCGCCGGGGCTGCCGCTCGGCTTCGGCGATCTCGGCGCCGGGCCCCCGCGACCGCGGCGGTGGCGGGTCGCCGGGGACGAGACACTGCTGCTGGTGACGGACGGGGTGACCGAGGCCCGGGACGGCGCCGGGGCGTTCTACCCGCTCGCCGACGAGGTGGCCCGGGCCGTCGCCGAGGACCCGGGCACCGCCGAACCGGCCCGCCTGGCCGCCTTCGTACGCGACGGCACCCTGCGGCACGGCGGCGGGAGCCTCGCCGACGACACGACCGTCTTCGCCCTCCGCAGGAGAACAGGGCGCGAAGCCCCGGAAGGCGGACGTTTGCGGTCCTGAGACCCACCTTTGCAGCCGCAGCGGATACCGTGCTGACGTACGTGATCGACACAGGGGGTGGGGCCATGCCCGGAACCGTGCTGCTGCTGGCGGCCTCGCCGGTGGGCAGGGGGCGCCTGGTGGACGCCGCCTCCGTGCTCCCCGTCCTCGCCGCCGTACCGCCCGCCGTGCTGTCCGGCGCCGACACCGCGAACGTCGTCGAACTCGCCGACCCGCTGGAACCGCAGGCCGTCCTGACCCGGCTGCGCGCCGCCGCCGCGGCCCCGGGACCCCTCACCGTGTACGTCGCCGGCCAGCTCCAGCTCGACCGCCGCCAGCGCCTGCCCCACCTCGCACTCGCCCGCACCACCCCCGCCACCGTCCGCTACACCGCCTTCCCCTGGCACTGGTTCCGGGAGGAGCTGCGCCTCAGGCCCGCCGGCGCCACGACCCTTCTGCTCGACCTGCACGCCGACACCGAGACCTGGCAACTGCTGCGCGGCACCCCGCTGGACTCGGGCCGCGGCAACGCCGTTCACGGTCGCATCGCGCCCCCGCCGTCCCGACGGGGCGTCGCGCAGCCGGCGTACATGAAGGCCGTCGCGACGATCCTGCGCAGCGGATTCCGGCCGCCGGTCGAGCAGTTGCACCAGCAGGCCCTGACCCGGATCGCGCCGGAGAGCGCGGGCACCGACCTGGTGCTGAGCACGCCCGGTCCCACGGGCGGGGATCCGCACGCCGCCATCACCGCCGCCGTCCAGTCCGGCCGGCACGCCGACGCCGACGCGCTCGCCGCCCGGCACGAGCAGTCCGCCGTCGCCGCGCACGGGCCCGCGTCCGAAGAGGCCCTGCACTGGGCCGAGGTACGGGCCGACCTGGCGATGTTCGCCGGGGACGCCGCCCGCAGCTGCCGCACCTGGCTGACCATCGCCACCGCCCGCCTGAACGCCGGGCAGGCGCCGGACGCCCCCGCCGTCGAGGCCGCCGTCGACCGGGCGCACCACCAGTGGGGCCAGGTCCGCGACCCCGCCCCCGCCCGCGAACTGGGTGCCGCGCTCGCCGCGTTGCGTGAGCGGGTGCCCGGCCGCCGCGAAGGGGCGCTGGACCATGTGCAGCGGCAGATGCGGCAGTTGCAGACCCAGGGCTGAGGACCCCTGTCGCGGTTCGGGTACCTTCCCGGAGCCCGGTTCCAGCCCCAGCTGTCACCCAGCGTGCACAGCTCACGTAAAGCGAGCCGGAACCGCAAGAAGTGCACGAAGCCACGTGAGCAGCTCTCCGAGCCCCGCCGGAACCGGAACACGAATCTCAGACGGGGCGGCGTTCCCCGGATCTACTGGAATCGAGCGGCCCGGCGACGCCTCGCCGGCGCGAAGGCATCGATCGTTCCCGCGCCCCTGCCCGGTGCGCTGTTCCAGCCCTGGATGCGGTCGGCAAGCTGCTTGAGCCGAGGATTTCCGGGCTCGACGGCGATCTGGAAGTGGGACTGTTTCACCGGCTGCAGATGCCCGCCCCAGGCAATGACGCCTTCGCAGTCCGCGAGGATGTCCGTGACGACGATCTGCTCGGCTTCGCTCATGCCGGTGTTCTTGACATCGGCTCCGAGCGGGTAGTGCACGGGCCGGATCGCGATGGCCGTGCCCGACAGGTAATTCGACTCGAATGCCGAGCTGATCGCACGCTCCGTCGTGTGCCCCTGGAGGTCACCGGGCAGAAGCATGTCGACTTCATAGGCGAACCGGCGGGCCACGTGGAGAAGAACTGTTGCGACGTCTCCCTCCGCCAGGGAAACGTCGACGTTGGTGCCTTCGACCCGGAACTTTCCGGCGCGATCGAGGATGGGCCAGCCGTTTGCCGATTCGCACTTGGTCCAGGCACGCTCGCCGGCGGCAGGGGCGGCCTGTGCCGGTCCGGCGGCCGCGACGGCTATCGCTGCCCCGGCCCCGAGGCCGAGAACCCGTCTACGCGTCAAACTCGTTGTCATGGGGGGCCCTTCTGCGCTGAGAGCGGTTGATGAGTATCAGGGTGAAACAGACGGTGGCGCAGGCCAGCCCCGCGAAAAGCAGAGGTGTGACCCAGAACGACACATCGTTGGTGCTGTATCCGCTGCTCCAATGGCAGGTGACGGACGGGGGGAAATGGTGGACGGTCGCTGACGTCAGGCGGTAGTCCCGCCCGGAGTCCAGGTAGTCGCCACTGGCGGTCTTCGTCGCACAGAGGTCAAGTGGGTTCGTGTAGGCGAGGCCGTAGAAGGTTCCGGCACCGTAAGCGGCGAGAGCCGCCGCGCTCCCGACCGCGGCCAGGCGGGCCGTCCGCGAGGGCTTCTTCCTGGTCACCCACAGCGCGTACGGAAACACTCCGATGACGAAGAGGAGGAGCGTGATCGCGGGCGGGCCGAAGAGCGCGAAGAATGTCATGCGTCCTGACGCTACTTCGCTCCGAGGAGACGCCGCTGGTTTGCCTGGTACTGCGCTCGCCGGAGCGTTTCCGTGGAGGCGTGCTGAGCGAGGTTGTTGCCGAACGCGTTGCACCACGCGTTGAGCTGGTCGGAAGGAAGGAGGTGCGGCATCAGGGTGGGTACGCCGCCGAACTTCTGGATCAGGCTCGCGCGGCCGCCCACCAGGATGACCCCGTCCCCGCTGGCGGGCTCGTCCGTGAGGATCTTCTTCGCCTGAGCGGCTGCCTCGCTGATGGTGCCGCCGAACCGTTGCTTCAGGTAGTCCCTGAACCGGGTGAGACCGCCGCTGCCCTGGTAGTGATCACGGACCGCGTCGACGATGTTCTTACCGCCACGCACGGCCTGGGCGATGAGGTATCCGTCGGCGTCCTCGACGAGGTCGGTGAAGCCGAAGCTGGACGCGACGCCGATCTTGCCCATCTTGTCGTTGATGTAGGTGGCGCCGGAGGCGTAGGTGTCGTGGTCCCGCCGCCATTCGCCGTACAGGGTCATCAGGTCGCCGCCCCAGCCGGCGACGTCACCGAGACTGATGCCCCCCGCCGGGTTGGGTTTGACGAACTGGCCGTTCGCCGTGGCCATCAAGTGCTCGATTCCGAGGTGCTGACCGGTGAACGGATCCTTGAACTCCGGCCAGATACTCAGGTTGCGGCTGTTCACATAGGAGACGAAGCCGCCGTCCACTTTACCGATCAGAGCCCGCCACTGGTTGTCGTCGTACGCGTCGCTGCGCAGGTATTCCATGACGAGCTGGTTCGGGTTGCCCTTGCCGTATGCCTTGGCCAAGTCATAGAGGGACTTGATGTAGTTGACGAACTCATCCGCGGGTGACGACGGTCTGTTGACGCTGCTCTGGCCGGGGTCGCTGCCGATGCGGTGAGCGTCCCGGTCGAGCCAGAAGGTGTCTGTTCCGTTGGTGACCTGGTATTCCTTGATCTGATTGAAGGACCAGTTCGCCGGCAGGGGATAGCCGAGGTTGCCTGAGAATCCCCAGGACATGCCGGACACGAACGAGTAGCGGGCGTAGGTCTCTTTGGTGACCTCGGCGCATACGTGTCGAGAGCCGTACACGCCGTGCACGTACCGCTTCCCCTTGCTCCCGAGCCCGGACGCGACGCCTCGGAAGTACTCGAGGATGGCCGGCATATCGGCGTCGGTGGCGTCGTAGTCGACGGCGAAGTAGATGATCGTCCCTCGGTTGAAACCGAAGTGCACGGCCTGGTCGTGGGCCTTCTTCGCGTGGGTGTACCCGTTCCCCCAGTAGTACTCGGACAGGGATCTGCCGTTGTCCTGGAAGATCGGGAAGATCCGAAGTCCACCACTGAAGATATTGGAGATTTCACCTTCTTCAAGCATCTTCGAACCGCCGCCGGAAGATGCTTCGTTGAGGTACCTGCCGACATAGCGGTACCCGTCGCTGTACATTCTCTTGGCGCGTGACGCCGTGATCGTGTAGGCGGTGTCGGAGGCGGTGACCGGTCGGTCCGGGTCTCCCATCGATACGAGGAGTTGAGCCCATGTCGCGTAGTCGCCACGGCCATTGGCGGATATTTCGGAGAACCGCTGGAAGGTGGTGACGAAGCTGGTCAGATTGCTGTCGAACGATGTCTTGAACACCGTCTTCGTCTGAACGGTATCGCCGTTTGCGTTCACGGTGACGATCGGCTGGTTGAAGACACACGCGGCGGAGAACAACTGGACGAAGATTCCGGACGAGCCTTCCGAGACGCCGGCCTTGGATTTGATGCCGGCTTGCGTTCCGGCCCCGAAGTTGCCGGTGGCGTCCGCTTCGGCGATGCCGATTTCCAGCTGGAGTGCCTTCATCAGGTTCTGCTGGACATTGCGGGAATAGTGGCCGTCGGCCGGGCCGATGTCGACCGTCTTCTTCGTCCAGTAGCGACCGTTCAGCCACTGCTGGATGGAGCGGACCTCCTCCGACCCACCGGCAGTGAGTACGTAGGCATCCATGTTGAGCAGCGCCTTGAACACCTTCGCCTGGAGGCTGCCGCTCTGCGAGAGGCCCATGTTGCTCTGCATCTTCTTGACAGCAAGCTCGATGTCCGGGTCGTAGAAGCCGGTGTCGGAGTATCCGCCGGTGTAGCCCTTGCAGAACAATCCGTATCGGATGATCTTCACGATGTTCTTGTTCTTTGCCCAGCCGCTTCCGAGTTCGCCGAGCGCTGCGAGTTTGGAAACGGTGCCGTCGCCGAAGTTCGCCACGACAGGGCTGATGCCCAGCTCCTTCTGCAGCCCCATGATGAAGGAATACATCGTGGGCCAGCCGACCTTGCCGTCTTCTGGGCACTTCTGGTAGCCGGACACGCTGGCATAGGTCGAGTTGACCCACTTCTGCGCTTCGAGGACTTTCTCGTCGGCCATGCCGGATCTCCTGGACTGCTTGACGGGTTGGAGCGCGGATGCACACGACACCGGCCTATGGCACGAGACGTCCTGCCCGCGGCGTCCTGGGCTGTCGTTGTCATGATCGAAGGGCGTCGACGGGTGCGTTGCGGCCACTCGCCGGCCGCAGGTGAGCGTCGATGCGAAGGCCGACGGGGCGAGCTCAGGCGTCCATGCGTTGTGCCTGCTGTTACGTCAAACCCCTTGGCCCCGTGACTCGAACGGTGAACCAGCAGGAGGTGTGCTCACCGCCACTGTTGGTGATCTTCCGTGGCCGTGGCCGTGGCCGTGGGCGCCCGGCCCCGCCCGCAGTTGGGGGGGCCGGGCGAAAGACGGCACGCTGGTACGCGGACGCCCGGAATGGTCAGTCGCAGGGGGCCACGTACCTGGCTCGGTCGATGATCGCGACGCCGCTCGACCACATGATCGCGGTCACTCGGGAACAATTGTTCCAGCCGGCGTCGTGGTTGCCCTCGCCTTTGACCGGCCCTGCGTACTGTGAGTAGGTTCCCTCGTCCACCTTGCAGGCCACGCCGGCTTTGTTCGGGCACAGCTTCAGCTTCATGTGCTTCGCCGTGCCGAGGTTGTTGTCGAACACCGCGCAAGCCCCCGACATGCTGGTCGTGGATCTCGTGTAGGTGAACAGGGTGCCGAATCGGCGCGCGTCCGGGAGTTGCTCGGCGGCCTCGAGTTCGTACCCGGATCCGCACAGTGTTGCGGTGGCGCTGACAGCGGCAGGGTTCTCCGCCGCGATCGCACGCGTCTGGGCGTCACGGGCTCCGCTCTCGGAGAACGCGACACTGGTCCCGGGGACGCGCATGCTGCTGCCCGAAGGGCCGTGGTCATCGGCCATGGCCTGCGGGGTGACGGCGAGAAGGGAGACGAGTGCGGCCGCCGGAGCAGTGAAACGTATCAGTGTGCGCATAAGTCAGGTGCTCCTGTTCGAGGGAGAGCTGATTCAGGACCATATGCGTCATCTCGCAGACGCTCCGCCGGGATTGGGCACAGGTGCAACCGGCGAGGGACCACCACGGGTCACATCGGTGTGCACGAAAGGCAGCGACAAGGCATGAGCGATGTTCCCCCTGGTGAAGCTCCCGCTGGTCGGGCGGTCGCCTGGTGGGGCAGTTTGGTCGTGCTGCCCCGTGCAAGTCTCGCAATAGGCATCGAACGTAGCCGAAGTGCCGACATACAGATCGTTCAGTTCGAGGAATGGCCTGAACGTTTCATCGGGGTGGAAGCCGCTGAGGTGACATGTCCCTTGTGCAGCCGAGCAGTTGAGACCCGTGAGACGCATGTGAAGCACGAGGGAGACGTCTGTGGGTGGGCGATCGCTCAGTTGGCTGATTCCCGCCCCTGAGCGACCGGCATCCAGCCCGTGGGATACGCCCCCTCAGCCGGGCACTCGACCCCGAGTCGGTCCGGGTGCGGCCCTCCGGCGACGCTGAAGAGGCTGGCCGGGCTCCACGAGGGAACCGGACACCCACCGTGCACGGGCCCCTCAGCCGTGTGTGCCGTGTGCGCGTGGCGTGAAGGGGACGTGCAATCGCTCGCGCCGGTCACGTCACGGGTCTGCCGCGGGAGCCTGACCCGATGTCATGATGTCGGACATGACAGAGGGGGACGAAGTGGCTGTCTTAGGCGTGCGCGTACGGCTGGGCGCCGGCGCGACCATGGACGACGTCAGAGCTCTGAAGACGTGGCTGGAGCGCGACGAACCGCTGGAGGACCTGGTCTCCCGGCGGCAGCTGCGCATCGAGGCGAAGCCCGGCACCGACGGACCCCCGGGACGGCTCGGGCCCGACCTCGACCTGGTGCTGGAGATCCTGGGGGACCTCGTCACCGTCGCGGCGCTCACCGAGTACACCGCCCGCGCGGTGAAGACCTGGACGAACAACCGCCGCCGGCTGCAGGGCGGCGACCCCGAGCCGCAGATCCGCCCGCTGGATTCCGACGGGGAGTAGGCGGTGAGCCGCTTCGACCCGCGCGACAAGGCGAACCGGGCGCTGCTGGCCGGTGTGTCCGAGTACGACCACGTCGCACCGGATCCCCAGGGTGTGAACGGTCAGCTCCCGGCCGTGCGGCACAACCGGACGTCCCTGGAGGACGCGCTGCACCGGGGCGGGGTGTTCGGCGCGGGTGAGGTGAGGGCCCTCGCCTCACCGACCCCGGACGACTTCACGGGGGCGCTGCGCCGCGCCTGCCGCGAGGCCAGGGGGCTGCTGCTGCTCTACTTCGCCGGGCACGCCGTCACCTCCACCTCCGGCAGCGAACTGCACCTGCAGATGCGCACCGCGCGGGTGCTCATGGGCCACGGGCTGCCCGGTTCGGTGCGTTTCAGCGAGGTGCTGGGCGAGCTCGCCGAGAGCCACGCCGAGCGGGTGGTGGTGATCCTCGACTGCTGCTACGCGGGCAACGCCGCCGGAATCTGGCACCACCTCGACGATCCGAAGCGCAAGAAGCACAAGATCCAGCTGCTGATGAGCGTCCAGCCCAACCGCTGCATCCTGGGCGGGGACGCCGACGCGGCCACACCGTTCACCCGCGAACTCACCCGTGTCCTCGACGAGGGCGGCGACGTGTGGCTGTCCCGGCTGTACGCCGCCGTGAAGGAGCGGATGGCCGCGGCGAAGTACAAGGCGGAGGACGACGACCCGCAGCGGCCGCAGGCCCTGGCACCCCCCTGGGACCCGGAGGCGGACGTGCTGCTGGCCGCGGGCCCCGCCGTGCTCCCGCCCCCTCCCCCGGGCGCCTCCTGGCAGAGCCGGCTGCGCGAGCTGCTCGCCCGCGCCCGCAAGGCCGTCCCCGGGTCCGGCCGTACGACGCTGGCGGCGTTGCTCGCCCTGCTCGCCACCGGCGCCGGCGGCTACGGCATCCTGGCCCTGACCGGCGACCCCGGCCCCTGCGCACCGCCCCTGGAACTGCGCGTCCTCACCGACCCCGACCTGGAACCGGCGGTGCGGGCGGCGGCGGACGCCTACGTCACCTCGGACCTCAACACCACCGGCGACGGCTGCCGGCGCAGCGGCGTCACCGTCTACAGCGCGGGTGCCGCGGCCGTCGTGACCGCGCTCGGCAAGCGGACCGACGCCTGGCAGCAGCCGCGCGAGGACGACAACCCGCAGCGGGACGTCGGCCCGCAGCCGGACGTGTGGATCCCCGCCACCCGCGCCGACCTCGACCGGGTCAACGTGGCGGCGGCGCGGGAGGACCGCCTCTTCGCCCGGCTGGAGGCGGAGGCCGAGCCGATCGCCTACTCCCCGGTCGTGCTGGCCGTGCCGAAGACACTCGGCACGGGCCTCGAACCCACCGGGCGGTCGCTGTCCCAGCTGCTCACCGACCTCGAACGGGTCGACGGCGAGGCCCAACTGCACCGTCCCGCGCCGGAACTGACCGACGCGGCGCTGCTGGCCACGATGGGCCTGTACGGCGAGGACGCCGACGCGCGCGCCGCCGAGCTGCGCCTCGGCCGGGCCGGACGGCCCGAGCCCTCGGCCGCGCGGCTGCTGTGCGCGCTGCCCGCCGACGACGCCGTGGACCGCCACGGCGCGGCGCTGGTACCGGAGTTCCTGCTGAAGAGCGGCATCGGCTGCCACCCGGTCACCCGCGCCCCGCGCGTCGCCGCGTACCCCGACGACGTGCCCGGTCTGGAGCCGGCGTTCGTACGGGTGCGCTGGGAGGACGGCGACCGGGACGCCGAGGCGCGGGACGACGCCGTGGACCGCTTCCGCGCCTGGCTGACCGGTGACGGCGGCCGGGCGGTGCTCGGCCGGCACGGCTTCCGGTCGGCGACCGGTGAGCGCGGCCTGCTCGCCGCGGAGGAGGCACCCGCGGGCCTCGCCGGGTCGGTCCGTCCGGCCAAGGCCGCCGACCCCTCGGAGATGGACCTGACCCTGGAGCGCTACGGCAACGCGCACGGTCCCGGCCGGGTCCTGTTCCTCCTCGACAGCTCCGGTTCGATGGCCGGGCGCTGGGACGGCTCCAGCGGCGGCCCGGGCATCCTGAAGCAGACCCTGCCCGGACTGGGCGGGGAGGACGAGTACGGGGTGTGGGCGGTGCACGGCACCGGCGGGCGCACCCACACCGAACTGCTGGACTTCGGTACCCACGAGCGCCCCGACGCCGAACGCGCCCTGGACCGCGCCGAGGTGCGGGACGCCGAGGCCGATCCGCACGGGGCGCTGCTGGACGCGCTGGCGTTCATGCGGGAGCGCGGCACCGGTGACGAGCAGCCGCAGCTGATCGTGTACCTCACCGACGGCGAGGACGACGGCCGGCTGACGGGCAAGGCCCTGGAGGAGGTCCTTGACCGGGCCGGCGGCGACGCGGGGGTGCCGGTCGTCATGGTGTCCCTGCGCAACTCGGGCTGCGACCGGGGCCGCCCCGCCACACGCATCGCCGCGGCCGGCCGGGGCCGCTGCCTGGACGTCGGGGACGACCTGGTGCCCGCCCTCCTGGACGAGGTCGCCCGCACCGGATCGGGGGTGGAATGATGGCCCGCCGCCTGACAGCCGCGGTACACGTGACGGCCGCGGTACGCCTGACAGCCGCGGTACGCCTGAGGGCCGCCGTGCGCCTGACGGCTGCCGCACTGTCGCTGTCGTCGCTGCTCGCGCTCACCTCCTGCACCGCCGGGGACGCGAGGGAGCAGCAGCCGCAGGGAACCGAGCCGCCCCGGATCGTGGTGGCCAGCGGCCAGGACGTCACCGGCAAGAACGGCATCCGCCAGCAGCTCATCGACGCCTGGAACGCCAAGGAGGGCGAACAGGGCTACCGGGCCCGCCTGGTGGAGCTGCCCGGCTCCGCGGACCAGCAGCGCAGCCAGCTGCTCGGCGCGCTCCAGTCGGGCGGCGCCGAGTACGACGTGGTGAACCTGGACGTGACCTGGATCCCGGAGTTCGCCGCCGCCGGGCTGATCCGCCCGCTGACCGGCACGGCGGTGAAGTCGCCCGCCGACATCATCCCGTCCGTCGACCGCACGTCGTTCTGGGACGGCCAGCGGTACGCGGTGCCCTTCAACAGCGACGTGGGCCTGCTGTACTACCGCAAGGACCACCTGCGCAGCATCGGCACCTCCCGCACCGACCTGAGCGGCGGCGTGACCTGGGACGACCTCCGGGACCTCATCGACACCGTCAACGACCGGCCGAAGCCCCGGGGGTACAAGGACGGCTGGACCACGCAGCTCGCCGCCTACGAGGGCCGTACGGTCAACGCGATCGAGGCGTTCGCCTCGGCCGTCCCGGACTTCGCGCTGACCGACGAGGACGGCCGGTACGCCGCCGACGAGGAGCGGTTGACGGCCGGCATGACCGAACTGCGGGAGCGCACGGCGTCGCCGTACCTGCTCGGGGAGGCCTCCGGGTCGCGCGAGGCCGAATCGCTCAGCGCCTTCGCGGAGGGCCGCACGACGTTCCTGCGGCACTGGCCGTACGTCTACCCGGCCCTGTACGAGACGTTCAGGGGGAACCTCGGGGTGACCCGGCTGCCCGGCAAGGCCGTGCTCGGGGGACAGAACCTGGCCGTCACCTCCTCCACCTCCCAGCAGCGCGCCGCGAAGTCCGCCGAACTGATCGCGTTCCTGACCGACCCGGACAGTGAACGCTGCCTGCTGCGCGCCGGGTTCGCCGCGACGCGCACCTCCGCGTACCAGGCTCCCGGCACCACCCCGGAGTGCCGGCATGCCTCCGCGTACTCCGGGAGCGCATCGGCGTCCCCGACGGGCGAGAGCGCCGAACTGAAGGCACCCGACCTGCTCGCGGGCGGCGTCAGCTACTCCCGTGACGTCCTGCTGCCGGCCCTGAGCGAGGCCGTCCAACGCCCCCGTACGCCCCTGTACGGCGCCGTCACACAGACCCTCATCACCCAACTCGACGCCCTGTGCGGCCCCCGCCCGCCCGGTGCGCCCCGGCCACGGGACGCACAGGTGGCGAAGAGTCTTGACGAGGCGCTGAAAAAGGTTTTGCCCGGTTGAATTTCCTCCCGGTGATGTTCACACTTCCTCCATTGCGGCTGTCCGTTCCCCGTGGGTAGCCTCAATTTCGCACTGACCATGCAATTCGCCATGCAGTTCACCATGCCAGTTCGGCATGCAATTCAAAATCGGGGACGGTCTTCGTGAGCGTACGAAGCAAGGGAATTTCTTCTGTCATCGCCTTCGTCATGACCGGCGCGCTGTGCGGTGTCGGCGCACAGACGGCACAGGCGGCACCGGCGCAGCCGCAGGTGCGCGCCGGAGCGGACGAGATCTGCGCGGTCCTGGGGATCGGCAGCGGCGCGGCAGGTCTCACCAAGGCCCTGGCCAAGGGTGCCTCGTGGGTGGGGATCGGTGCGAGTATCGGGTGCTACGCCTACACGAAGGCGAAGGAGGCCACGCCCGCGGAAAAGCGCGCGGCCATGATCGCGTCCTACAAGAAGTACCAGGCGATGAGCGACATCAAGAAGCTCGACGCACTCGGCTATTACTGCCGGAAGAAGGAGAGTGGCGGGGGTGGCGGAACCGATGTCGCGCCCGCCGAGGCTTCGGTGAAGGCGGGATGGCGCGACATCAGGATGAAGGGCGTGACGTACAAGTGCACGGCCACCGGGGACTGACCGGCCGCAACGGACCGGGCCACGGAGAACGACTCCTGATCTCCCTGGCCCTGGTCGCGGTGAGCCTGCTGTGGATCACCCAGGACATGGCCACCTGGGCGACGGCGGCGTGCGCGATCGGCGTGGCCGGCGGGGCGGTGGGGGTGTGCTATTTCGGGTGGCGGTACGTCCGCTCGCGCGGCGACGGGGCCTGAGGCGCCCCGCGCGACGCACTCCACCCGGCTCCTGTGATGTCCCCACACCCCGCAGCCGGCTCAAGGCGATGAAGTGACCGCTCTCGCACTCTCCCTCACCGGGCGGAGTCCGCCACGGCCTGCGAGCCCGGGCGGGGCGTCTCGGCCCGGGCCGGCCCCGCGTTCGCTGCCAGCAAGAGGGTCACCACGGCGACGAGGGCGGCGGTGAAGCCTCGGGCGTACCGCTCGGCGGTGCGTGTGCGTTCGAGCACGGCGACCTCGCAACAGGGGCGGCGACTACGGCGGCAACGTATTAAGCAGGTTCGACAATCCTGCTTAACACTCCGTTTAACCTAGGGGCAGTCCAGGGCGAACGGCAAGAGCCGCAGGGGGAGTTGGCGTGGGGGAGCGTGACGATCCGGGGACCATCGGCCGCCGGGTGCAGCGGTTGCGGGTGGAACGCGGATTGACGCAAAGGCAGTTGGCGGAACCCGTGTACACCCCCGCCTACATCTCCACCCTCGAGTCGGGCCGGGTGCGGCCCTCCGACGACGCCCTGCGGCATCTCGCGGAGCGGCTCGGCGTCGCCTTCGAGGAGCTCGCCGGCGGACGCTCGGCCCGGCTCGTGACCGGCCTGCGGCTGCGGCTGACCGAGGCCCAGCGCACCTTCGCCGCCGGTGACGCCGAGGCGGCGGCCGCGCAGTACGCCGAACTGCTCGTCGAGGCCGAGACGCACTCCCTGGCAGCCGAGCGGTCCGCCGCCCTGCTGGGGCTCGGCGAGTGCGCCCTGGAGACCGGCGAGCTCGTGGCCGGGCGGCAGTACTTCGAGCGGGCCGAGGAGTGCCTGGCCGGCGCCCCCCTGCCCGCCCGTGTCCCGGCCCTGCGCGGCCGGGCCGTGGCCCACTACCTCGCCGGTGAACTCCGCTACGCCGTCTACCTGCTGGAGACCACTCTCGACGAACTCAACCGCGGCGGACTGCACGACCCGGACGCCCTGCTGCTGCTCTACGCCAGCGCCATCGGCCCGTACATGGACATGGGCGCCCACGCACGCGCCGCCCAGGCCGCCGAGTTCGCCCTGGCCCTCGCCCCGCGGTCCGGCGATCCCGCCCTGGTCGCCCGCATGCACCGGTCCGTCGCCCGCACCCTGGTCGCCGAGGGCCGCCTCGCCGAGGCCGACGCCTCCCTGGCCAAGGCCGCCGAGCTCTACCGCGGCCTCCAGCTCCGCACGGAACTGGCCAACTGCCACTGGATGCGCGGCTACGTCTACGCCCAGGAGGGCCGGCTGGAACGCGCCGAGGAGGAACTGCGGCAGGCCCTCGGCATGCTGTCGGCCCAGCGCGCCGCCCTCTACAGCAGCCAGGTCACCGTCGAACTGGCCGACGTGCTCCACCGGCGCGGCAGGTCCGAGGAGGCGGCGGCCCTGCTGCACGACGTCCTCGGGCAGCTGTCCCCCGAGCGCGGCGCCGTGCACGCCGCCGCCGCGCACCGGCTGCTCGGCATCATCGCCGAGGACGCCCGCCGCACCGACGACGCCGAGGAGCACTACGTCCGTGCCCTGAGTCTGCTGGAGCGGGCCGGCGCCGCCGGTGACCTGGCCGACCTGTGCCGGCTGCTGGGCGACCTGCTGCGGCGGACCGGGCGGGTGGAGGCCGCCCTGGACGCGTACCGGACGGGCCTCGGACACCGCACGGCCCCCGGCACCACCACCCTCGGACCCGCTCCCGCACAGCCCCCTCTGTGAGGAACCAGGTTTTCGCGGCCTACTCCGCGCGGCGGATGCCGCGGCCGGACGACCCGTACGGGAAACGCTGAGGCCGTACCCCGTGCCGGCGGCTCCGGGCAGGTGTTTTGCCCCACCCTCAACGGGTAGTCGGGGCACGGTTCCCCAGGGTCCCGGCCCGGTGCGCGGCGGGCACCGGGCCGGAGAGTACGGCCGGCCGCACCACGGCCCCGCAGGGCGCACGTGGCCCGGCCCCGCCGTGGCTCCGCCCGGAAACCGGTGTCGGCGCAAGCCGCGGTGAGCGAAGGAGGCGGTGGTCGTGCGGCCCAGTGACGATCCCGGAGACGCCCACGACGGCGACCGGGGACCTGGCCGCGCCGGGGGTGACGGCCCGGACCCGGACGGAGCGTGGGCCGCCGACGCCATCGCCAGGGGCATGCGGGGCGCCGCGCCCGGAGAGGTGCCGGGCCGGCTGTGCGAGGTGGCGGTGGAACTGCTGCCGGTGATCGGCGCGAGCGTGTCGCTGCGCAGCGAGGGGATGCCCGTGCAGCTGAGCGCGAGCAGCGAGCAGGCCGCGCACCTGGCGCAGATCCAGGCGACGCTGGGCGACGGCCCGTGCCAGAGCGCGCTGGAGGACGGCGCGCCCGTACTCGCCTGTGATCTGACCACGGGCCGGGACGCCGGGCGGTGGCCGGTCTTCGCCCAGCAGGCGACGGAGGCCGGGGTGCGGGCGGTGTACGCGGTGCCGCTGGGCAGCGGCCCGGTGTGCGTCGGCACGCTCGACCTGTACCGCGACCGCCCGGGCGGGCTCACCGACCGCGAGCTGCACATGGCGCGCGTCGTGGCCGGTGTCATGACCGTGGCCCTGATGGCACTGCCGCGCGGCGACGAGCCCGGGACACCGGACGGGGAGGACTGGCTGAGCGGCCTGGCCAGCGACCACGACGAGGTCTACCAGGCCGTCGGCATGATCATGGCGCAGCTGGGCGTGGCCGCGGACGACGCGCTCGCGCGGTTGCGGGCGGACGCCTTCGCGCACGGGCGCACGGCCCTCGAGGTGGCGCGGGACGTGATCGCCCACCGCACGCGGTTCGACCGGTACTGACCTGCCGGGAGCGGGCTGTCAGATCTGCGCCCTGCCCTGCTTCCTGATCTCCGCCAGGCGCTGCGCCCCGAGCTGCGCGGCCTGCTGGGTGACCTCGGCGTACACCTCGTCGAGGCCCGCGTTGGTGAGGGTGATCGCCTCCTGGCCGACGCGGACGGCGGCGATGTCCATGGTGAGGTACGTGAGTTCCCCCTCCTCCGTCTCGCCGGCCAGCATGACCCGCAGAGCCTGCCGGGCGTCCCCGACCGGCGGCAGCGGCAGGTCGTGGACCTCCACGCCCTGGATGCCGCCGCGGGTGGTCGCCGCCGTGAACTCACCGCATGTGCCGGGCAGCGACTTCATCCAGTCCAGCGTGCGGTCCACGTCCGCCGGGGGGTGGGCGGCGACCCGGTACCGCAACTGGGCGTCGGTGTCACCGTCGTCGAGCGCGGACGTCGCCTGCGGGCCCTTGGGGCTGCCGAAGGGCTCCTCCGTGTAGAGGACGTCCAGCAGCCGCTGGCAGTCCCGGCCCTCCGTGGTCGCCTTGAGCAGCCCGTCCCGCCAGGTCTGCGCGCCCCGGGACGGTACCCACGGCTCCCCCAGATCGGCCTCGGTGACCAGTGCGGCGCGGGCCTGCGCCTCGGTGAGGGCGGCTCCGGAACCGGACGGCTGCTCGACGGCGGGGGACGCGCCGGAGGCGGACGCGGAGGCGGAGAACCACCGGGGCCGCGGCTCGTCCCCGACGGAGCAGCCGGCCGTGACCAGCAGGGCGCTCGCCGACAGCGTGCAGGCCAGGAGGGCACGGGTGGCCGCGGGGTGGGTCATCGGGGTGCCTCCTGCGGGGGGCTCATGGAGGGGCCTGCGGACGGGGCGGCTCTCCAAGATCGGGTACGTGCTCCTACGGCACCACCGCGAACGCCCGGCCACCAGCGATACGGGCCGTCCGGGTGAGCGGACCGGGAGCCCCGGCGGCTCTTGCGGATCCCTGGAGCTCTGGTCTCGGTGGGCCCCGGAGCTCTGGTCTTGGTGGATGCCGGGAGCTCTGGTCTCGGCGGGCCCTGGAGCTCTGGTCTTGGTGGATGCCGGGAGCTCTGGTCTCGGCGGGCCCTGGAGCTCTGGTCTTGGTGGATGCCGGGAGCTCTGGTCTCGGCGGGCCC
>NZ_JBEZOK010000001.1:45082-126973 GCF_040706515.1 Streptomyces sp. NPDC047880
GCCCTGGAGCTCTGGCCTCGGCGGACCCCCGGAACTCTGGCCTTGGCGGGCCCCCGGAACCCCGGCCCTGGCGGATCCCCGGAACCCCGACCCCGGCGGACCCCCGAAACCCCGGCGCCCTCGCGGGCACCCAGGACGCCGACACACTCCGTGCCGCGGGGCGGCGTCGGCGCCGGCCGCATGGGGGCCGGCCGGAATCCCCTCGCCCCGCCCCCCACACCCCTGTTACCGTCGCGCCCATGCAGCGCGTCCAGCCGTTCCCGTCCTCCACGACGACGCCGGAGAGTGTCCCGGCGCGCTGACAGCTGACCCAGATGTCCGAAGCCCCGGGGCGAGTGCCCCGGGGCTTCGTCGCGTGGTGCTCGCCTCCCCACCGCGAGGAGTCACGCCATGCACGACCACCGCCGACTCGGCCGTGAACTGGACCTGTTCGACACCGACCCGCTGATGGGCGCGGGGCTGCCGTACTGGCTGCCCGACGGCGCGATCGTGCGGCACGCCCTGGAGGAGTACGTCCGCGACGCGGAACGCCGGGCCGGCTACCGGCACGTGTACTCGCCGGTCCTCGGCAAACGCGAGCTGTACGAGATCTCCGGGCACTGGGACCACTACGGCGACGACATGTTCCCGCCGATGGACCTGGGCGCCGAGCAGGTGCTGCTGCGCCCCAGCCTGTGCCCCCACCACGCCCTGATCTACCGCTCCCGCTCCCACAGCTATCGTGAACTGCCCCTGCGCATGGCCGAGTTGGGCGGCATGTACCGCTCGGAGCTGTCCGGTGTCCTCGGCGGCCTGACCCGGGTCCGGGGCATCACCCTCAACGACGCGCACATCTTCTGCACCCTGGAGCAGGCCGTCCAGGAGGCCCGGGCCGCGCTGGAGCTGATCGGCCGCGCCTACGCGGACCTGGGCATCCGCGCGTCCCGGTACCGGCTGTCGCTGCCCGGGGAGGGCGGCAAGTACGTGGCCGACCCGGAGCTGTGGCGGCGTGCCACCGCCCTGCTGCGGGAGGTCCTGGACGGCTCCGGCATCGCGTACGAGGAGGCCGAGGGCGAGGCGGCGTTCTACGGCCCCAAGATCGACGTGCAGATCACCGACCCGGCCGGCCGGGAGGCCACCCTCTCCACCGTGCAGATCGACTTCCACCAGCCTGAACGCTTCGACCTGCACTACATCGGCCCCGACGGGGCGAAGCACCGCCCGGTCATGGTGCACCGCAGCGTCATCGGCAGCGTGGAGCGCGCGGTCGCCCACCTCGTCGAGGAGCACGGCGGCGCCTTCCCGCCGTGGCTGGCGCCGGTGCAGCTGGCGGTCCTGCCGGTGGCGGAGGAGCACGCCGAGGCCGCGGACGCCCTGGCCGCAGGCGCCCGGGGACTCGGTCTGCGCGCCGAGGTCGCCGGCCCCGGGCAGGGCACCCTGGCCGCCCGGATCCGCGCGGCCCGGCTGGTGCCGTATCAGGCGGTGTTCGGCGGGCGGGAGGCGGCATCGGGCCTGGTGGCGGCACGCCTGCGGGACGGCCGCCGGGTCGACGCGCTCCCCGCCGCCGAGCTGCTGCGGCGGATCGGTGGCCGGGTCGCGGCCCGCGGTACCGAGTTGTGGGACCTGCCGTAGGACGGGTTCAGAACGTCCACCGTGTGTGGCTGTAGACGCCGTCGTCCCGGCCGAAGCCGTAGGCCGTGTCCGGGGCCACCGCGAACACCACCACGTCGCCGCTGCGGAACGCGTCGCCCATGCCGTGGAACGTGCCCTCGGGGGAGGTGATGTGCGGCCCGTACTTCGTCTCGTACGCCGTGATCACCTCCTCCAGCAACGTCCGGTCGGCGACCGGCTCGGCGGTGCCCTCGACCACGAGGTCGAGCCCCTCGGTGAGGGAGTTCGCGCCGGTCGTCAGCGCGCAGTGCGCGTCGTGTGCGAGGTTCTTCGCCTTCTGCTCGGTGCGGCCGGTGGAGAAGTACAGCACTCCGTCGTGCCAGGCGGCGATGCAGGGTGTGACGTGCAGCCGGCCGTCGGGCCGCACCGTGGACACCCAGAAGATCTCGGCGGCCGCCAGCCGTCCCTGGGCCTCGTCCCATGCGGTGGCGGTCACCTCCGAGGCACCCGGGCGGGGAGTGAGCGCGGAGCTGTAGCGGGCGTCGAGCTCGGTCGTCGGTTGCTGAGCGGGCATGGCGGGACTCCTTCGTCGTCTCCTGCCCGTAACGACCGTCCGGCGGGGCCGGAATCATCGCCGCGTCCGTTCGTGTGGCCGGGCGGCACCGGTCAGGGTGCCGTCCAGGGGCGGAGCGTGTCGGGGTCGAGCAGGCCCGGACGTGCTGGATCCGGTCGCCCGCGACGTCGAACGCCGGCACCGCCACGGTGACGCCGTCCTTCCGGGCCACCAGGCCGGGCCGGCCGTTGACCGCGCACTCCAGGAGCGAGATGCCGGGTACCTCGCGGGCGCGTTCGGCGAAGAAGCGGGCGACCGGCCCGGCGCCCTCGACCGGGTGCGGCGCGGCCGGCACGAGCCCGCCGCCGTCGCCGGTCGCGGTCGCGTCGGGGGCCGGCACGCCGATCAGCCCGTCGATGTCCTGGGCCTCCCACGCCGCCCGGAACGCCCTGACCACGTCCGCGCGCCGGGCCCCGGGCGTCGTCGCGGGAGGCCGCTGCGCGCGGACACGGCGGCGGGCGGAGGGCCGGACGGCCATCGACCGCCACGACCGGGGCGTCAGCGGGGCGCGCGGCATGGACGGCCGGAAGGGACGCCGGACGTCGACGTCACGGCGGTACGCCGGTCCTGACGCGGACCGGAGCCCGGAAGGGGCCGGGGCCGTAGGGTCGCTGCCGCGGAGCTTTCCCGCGGAGCCACTGGAAGGAGTCCCCGCCGTGACGGACGGCCAGCGCACCCCGGTGATCATCGACTGCGACACCGGTGTCGACGACGCCCTCGCCCTGCTGTTCGCCGTACGGCACCCGGCGCTCGACGTGCGGGCGATCACCTGCGTGGCGGGGAACACGGACGTCGACGGCGTCGTGCGCAACACCCTGACCGTGCTGGAACAGGCGGGCGCTCCGCCCATTCCCGTCGCCCGGGGCGCCGAGCGGCCGCTGATCGAGGCGCCCCGCTCGGCGCGGCACGTGCACGGGCGCGACGGCATGGGCGACCTGGGGCTGCCCGAACCGTCCCGAGGGCCCGCCGACGTCGACGCGGTGACGCTGCTGCGGCGCGAGATCCTCCGCTCCCCGCGCCCGGTCACCCTCGTCCCGACGGCACCGCTCACCAACATCGCGCTGCTCCTGCGCACGCATCCGGAGGTGGTCCGCAACATCGAGCGGATCGTCTTCATGGGCGGCGCGGCGGCCGTCGGGAACGCCACGCCCGTCGCGGAGTTCAACGTCTGGCACGACCCGGAGGCGGCCGCGATCCTGCTCACTGCCGGGGTGCCGATCACCATGTACGGGCTGGACGTGTTCAACCGGGTCGTGGTCCCCGCGGCGGACGTGCGGAGGCTGCGCACGAGCGGGGAGCCGGGAGCGCGGCTGGCCGGGGAGCTGCTCTCGTACCGCCCGGCCCATCCGGACAGCCGCCCCGACGACCCGGCCGAGACGTCCGGCGGCCTCGGTGACGCCGGTGCGGTGTGCGCGGTCGCCGACCCGGAGGGCCTGACGACCCACCGCCTCCCGGTCGACGTCTCCCTCGCGCCCGGACCCACGCGCGGTATGACGATCGTGGACCGCCGCCCCCGGCCCGGCGAGGCGGAACTGCACGAGGGTACGCGCGAACAGCCGCTCGTCGACGTGGGGTTGGACGTGGACGTGGAACGCTACGTGAAGCTGTACCTGGCGACCCTGGAAACGTGATCTATTGACTGTCGATCGGTACCGATCGAGAATCGATAAATGAATGGCTTTCTCATCGCCACGCTCCGGGCCGGTATCGCCTTAGCCGTGCTGGCGGGGCTCTTCGGGCAGATCGTGGTCATACCGACGACGGCGGCCGACGAGGCCGACCGCTTCCCGCCCTACGAGCCCTTCGCCACGCCGTACGCGGCCGTGGCGATCGCCGGGGTCGTGTGCGTCCAGGTCGCGCTCGTCGCCGTGTGGATGTTGCTGACGATGGTGCAGCGCGACGCGATCTTCACACCGCGGGCGTTCCGGTGGGTCGACGTCGTCATCGGGGCGTCGGCGGTGGCGACCGCGCTGGCCCTCGGGGCCGCCGGGCACCTGGCCGTGGCGGAGATCCCCTCCCCCGGCGACGGCATGGCCGTCGAGAGCGCCCTGGCCGCGGCCCTGGCCGCGGTCGCCGTGGGGGCGGCGTTCGCGATGCTGATGCTGGTCATGCGGAGCCTGCTGAGCAAGGCGACGAGCCTGCAGAGCGAGATGGCCGCGGTGGTCTGACCAAGGGGGCATGAGAGTGCCCCGGTGTGCTGTCGCCGCCGGACGACAGCACACCGGGGACTCTTCGGGTTCGGGCGTCCTTACGCGCCGCGCCTGGCCGCGCGGCGACGGGTCACGACGACGAGGGCCGCGCCGCCGGCCAGCAGGACCGCCGCGCCGAGGGCGATCGGGCCGGTGCTGCTGTCGGCGCCGGTCTCGGCGAGGTCGCCGCCACCACCGTTCGGCTCGGGCGCGACGGGCGTCGACTCGGAGGCGCTCGGGGTGGGCGTGTCCGTGTCGGAGGACGGCGGCGTCGAGGGCTCGGCCGGCTCGGACGGGGACGCCGGAGGCGTCGTCTCCCCGGCGGGCTCCGACGGGCTCGCGGGCGGCGTGGAGGCGGGCGGCTCCTCCTCCGCCGGCGGCGGGGTGGTGCAGTCCTTCGTGCCGCCGTTCCAGGCCGCGATCAGCTTGTCCTTGATGACCGGGCGGTCCGGGCCCTTGGGCAGGTCGCCGTGCTCGAAGCCGTCCTTGGCGTCCGTCTTGCCGTCGAACTTCACCGCGCCGCGGTAGAGGTCGATCTGCCCGAAGCAGCCCTTGTCCGGGATGGCGATGTCGAGCGAGTCGGTGCCGCCCGGCTTGACCGTCACCGTGTCGAAGTCGACGAACACCTGCTCGCCGGAGGTCGCGAACGTCGCGCCGTGGGCGAGGTAGGAGGCGAGGGAGGCCGTGCAGCTGGCCGCGTCACCGGCGGTGCGCACCTTGATGTGGACCTTGCCGTCCTCGGTCGGCTTCAGGTTCTGGTCGTCGACCTTGACCGAGTCGTGGAAGTCGGTGCCGTCGAGCGAGAACTGGCAGCGGTCGGTCCCGGTCTCCGTGCCCGCGCCCGTGCCGGGCTTGTAGCTGCCGCCGGACGACCAGCCGTCTCCGCCGGGCGCACCGTGCGCGAACGCGGTCGTGGCGGAGGCGGCGCAGAGGACGAGGGCCGCGGCGCCCGTCCCCAGCAGGCGTCGCGCGGTGACACGTCTCCCTATGGACATGCGTATCCCATTTCTTGGCGTGTTCAGGGACCCGGGTGACGGCCTGCGGGCAGCGCGCGGCGCGCGGCTGCCGGGCCGCACCGGGAAGTGAGTGGTCTGAGAAACACTGGGCTCATTGGTCACATGTGCCTCAGTGGCCCCATCGTGGCGGCGCCGCAGCACACTGTCAACCTGCGGTGATGCAAAGGAAGTTGAGTCGCCATCACACTTTCGTCACAGCAGGAATGGATCGCTCCGATCGATGCGATGGTTCGTTTTTCCGGCATTCTGGACAGATTCAATGCTGTCGCCCGTATGCCCTGCGAAGGAGACCGCGTGACCGATCGCTCGACCCTCGACCTGTCGTCCCGGGACCCCAACTGGTGGCGCCAGGCCGTCGTCTACCAGATCTATCCCCGCAGCTTCGCCGACGCCGACGGCGACGGACTCGGCGACCTGCGCGGCATCACCCGCCGCCTCACCCATCTCGCCGCCCTGGGCGTGGACGCCCTGTGGCTGAGCCCCTTCTACCCGTCCGAACTCGCCGACGGCGGCTACGACGTCGCCGACCCGCGGGGCGTCGACCCGCGCCTGGGCACCCTCGACGACTTCGACGACCTGGCCGGCGAGGCCCACCGGCTCGGCCTGAAGGTCATCGTCGACATCGTGCCCAACCACTCCTCCCACCGGCACCCGTGGTTCCAGGAGGCCCTGGACGCGGGGCCCGGCTCGGCGGCCCGCGACCGCTACGTCTTCCGCGACGGCCGCGGCGAGCACGGCGAACTCCCGCCCACCGACTGGCAGTCCGTCTTCGGCGGCAGCGCCTGGAAACGGGTGCCCGACGGCCAGTGGTACCTGCACCTGTTCGCCCCCGAGCAGCCCGACCTCAACTGGGACAACCAGGAGGTCCGCGCCGACTACCGCACCACCCTGCGCTTCTGGTCGGACCGCGGGGTCGACGGGTTCCGCGTGGACGTCGCCCACGCCCTCGTCAAGGACCTCGGCGAACCGCTGCGGGACCTCGGCCGGCCCGAGCTGAGCCGTGAGGAGGCACTCACCGCGCTGCCGCCCGGCACGCACCCCTTCTACGACCGTGACGACGTGCACGAGATCTACCGCGACTGGCGCAAGATCCTCGACGCCTACCGCCCGCCCCGCATGGCCGTCGCCGAGGCGTGGGTGCCCGGCGCCCGCCGGGTGCTGTACGCCCGCCCGGACGAGCTGGGCCAGGCCTTCAACTTCGAGTACCTGCAAGCCGGATGGGACGCGCAGGAGCTGAGGCAGGTCATCACCGACTCGCTCGCCACCGCCCGGGCGGCGGGCGCCTCGGCCACCTGGGTGCTGTCCAACCACGACGTCGTACGGCACGCCTCCCGTCTGATGCTGCCTCCCGGCACCGACCTCAACGCCTGGCTGCTGGCCGGCGGGCACGCCCCGGCCGTCGACGAGGTGGCCGGACTGCGCCGGGCCCGGGCGGCCACCCTGCTGATGCTGGCGCTGCCCGGGTCTGCGTACGTCTACCAGGGCGAGGAACTCGGCCTGCCCGAGGTCGCCGACCTGCCCACGGAGGTGCTCCAGGACCCGATCTGGGAGCAGACGGGGCACGTCCGCAAGGGCCGTGACGGCTGCCGTGTGCCGCTGCCGTGGACGACGACCGGACCGTCGTACGGCTTCGGGCCCGGCGGTGCCTGGCTGCCGCAGCCGCCCGGCTTCGCCTCCTACGCCGTGGAGGCCCAGGACGGCGTCGAGGGCTCCACCCTGGAGCTGTACCGCACGGCCCTCAGGCTGCGCCGCAAACTCCTCGACGGCGAGGAGCTGACCTGGGCGGCGGACGCCCCGCCGGGCGTGCTCCGGTTCGACCGCTGCGAGGGGTGGCGCTGCGTCACGAACCTCTCCGGCACGGCGGTCGAACTGCCGGCCGGGGAGGTGCTGCTGAGCAGTGCGCCGCTGGAGGACGGCATGGCCGGGCCGGATACGACGGTGTGGCTGGGACGGTGAGGGCACTGCCGATGGGGCGCCGGGCCGGTCTTCGGCTGTGGCGCCGTAGTGGCCGGTCGCGCGGTTCCCCGTGGCCCTGGCGGGCGTGGATGGCCTGGTCGGGCTGGATGTGGCGGGTGTCGGGTCGGTCTTCGGCCGCGGTGCCGTAGCGGCTGGTCGCGCGGTTCCCCGCGGGCCTGGCGGGCGTGGATGGCCTGGTCGGGCTGGATGTGGCGGGTGTCGGGTCGGTCTTCGGCCGCGGTGCCGTAGTGGCCGGTCGCGCGGTTCTCCGCGGGCCTGGCGGGCGTGGATGGCCTGGTCGGGCTGGATGTGGCGGGTGTCGGGTCGGTCTTCGGCCGCGGTGCCGTAGCGGCTGGTCGCGCGGTTCTCCGCGGGCCTGGCGGGCGTGGATGGCCTGGTCGGGCTGGATGTGGCGGGTGCCGGGTCGGTCTTCGGCTGTGGCGGCCTGGTGGCTGGTCGCGCGGTTTCCCGCGGTCCTTCGGGGCGCGGGCCGAGCCCCGGATGGTGGTCAGTAGCGGACCGCCCTGGCCACCTCGGTGCGGGGCTTGCCGGACAGGTCGTGGGTGCTGCGGGCCGTGGCGGTGGCGGAGTGGCCGGCCTGCACGTGGTCCACCGTGACGATGACCGTGTCGACCAGCTGCCCGTCCGCGTCCCGGAAGTTGACCTGGACGGCGAAGGACCGGGTCGAGTCGTCGGTGTTGCGCGCGGTGACCTCCGTGCGGACCCGGCCGTCGGACCCGGTGACGGGCGGACCGGTCGTCACGTCCTTCTTGACGTCGATGCCGTCCTGGATGTCGTCGAGGCGCCGCCCGGCCTCGGCGGTCGCGGACTCCACCGCCTCGGAGGCCTCCGAGGCGATCGAGCCCACGGCGGACTCCGCCTTACGTGCGGTGTCCGAAGGGCTGTCGTCGCCGCCGCACCCCGCGAGCACGGCGGACAGACCCAGCGCCAGGGCGGCCCCGCCCGTCGCCCGGCGCCTGCGGCGGCGGGCGGTCGTGCCCCCTGCTGGGGGCCCGCCGGCTCCCGGGCCGCGCGGGGTCATGTGCGTCCGAGCCCGCCGCCGCCGAAGGATCCGCTGGATCCGGGCGACCAGCGGCGCGGTTTCTGGTCCTTGCCGGTCCTGGTGCTCGCCCGGTGGAGCTCATGGGGCATGAGCCGCTGACCGTCGCGTGCCACGACCGGCATGTCGTCGGGCTCCCGCATCTCCCGGGTCTCGCGGACCGGCCCGCCGTCCGGCATGTGCGGCTGTTCCTCCGGAGCGGGGTGATGGGTGTCCTTGTCCATGACCCGCATCCCGACCCGCACGGCCCAGATCAGCGCGCAGGCCACGATCAGACCGCCGACGAACGCGATGGTCACGGCGACCGCGTGATCTGACGAGGCCGCCAGTTCTGCATACGTAGCCGTATTCATGCCCCAAGTATCACTGACGGAATGGGATAAAGCGCCCGGAATGTCTGACCACAGGCCGACGGGCCAGAAGACCGACGGGCCAGAAGGCCGGCAACCTCGGAAGGCCGGTCTGCACGGCAACCCCGGCCCCGCCGGTGACGACCTCGGGGTGTCACCCGCCCTCCCCCCACGAGGAGATCACCATGCGCAGACACCTGGCGCGCCTGATCACCGTGCTGGCCGTGCCGACGGCGGCGTTCCCCACGCCCGGCTTGGGTGTCCGGCACGGCGCCGGCCGCCGACGACTGGGGGTATGGCGCGTGACTTCTGGCGCCATCCGAAGAGCCGCTACGGCCTGTGAACGGTCGCGGGGCGGTGCGCGCGGCAGTCCGGCCCCCGTGCCGCCCCGCGGGGTACGGTGAAGGAACGGAGGGTACGCAGACAGTGGCCCAACCGGCCTTCCGGCCACACCACCCGGTCCGTAGCAGGAGTCCCCGATGACGTCCGCCTCCTCGTCCCCGCCACCGCACCCGGCACCGCGGGAAGTCCGGCTGCGGCTCGCCGAGCCGACGCGCTACGGCCGTACGGCCCGCCGCATCGACGGCGCGTGGTGGCCCCGGTCCGACGACCTGGCCGAGGAGCTGACCGGACTGCTGGGCGTGCTGCCGCCCGCCTGGGGGCACATCGCCAGCGTCCTGGTCCACGGGGACACCTGGCCCGGCTGCCCGGAGCAGATGATCGTCGCCGGGCAGCCGGTGCACATCGGCCACGACGACTCGCCCACCGCCCCCCACACCGTCTGCCTGATCGCCCCCGGCCGGGGCCGCTACGACCTGCTGGTGGTGCCGCCCGCGACGGCCGAGGCCGAGGCGGACCGGCTCATGGAACGGGCCGTCGCGGGGGACGCGTGACGTCCCGCCCGGCCGGTCAGTGCGCGGCCAGCACCAGCGCAAGGGCGGCCAGCGCCGGGACGGTCTGCACGAAGAGGATCTTCCGGCTGGCGGTCGCGGCGCCGTAGAGGCCCGCTACCGCCACGCACACCAGGAAGAACACCGAGACCTGGAAGCCCACCGGGTCGGCCGCCACCGCACCCCAGACCAGACCGGCGGCGAGGAAGCCGTTGTAGAGGCCCTGGTTGGCCGCCAGGGCCTTCGTCCCGGCGGCGAACTCGGCACTGGTGCCGAAGGCCGCCCGGGCCCTCGGCGTGGTCCACAGGAACATCTCCAGCACCAGGATGTAGGCGTGGAGCGCGGCGAGGGCCAGCACCGCGAGCGTGGCGACGGTCGACATGCGCTCATCATCACAGGCCCGCCCGGCCCGTCCCCCGTCGGGCCCGCCCGGGAGGCGGCGCGGGGCGCCGGGTGGCAGATTGCGGCCAGAGGCCGGGTCCGGCCGTCGCGTCCCCGCGTGTGCCGCTCGGGAGCCGGACCCGGCCTTCCCCGTGCCGCGCGGGGAGCGTGCCGCTCCCCCTCCCGTGTCCGGAATCAACCATTCTCGGTTGACCAGGAGTCTCAGGTTTGATCAGCTGTCCCACCAGTCGTGTTCGATTCTGATCGAGCAGTTGATGGCTCCCTGGGGGGGAGCTTGTGACGAGTTGGGGAGTCCCCTTGATGCATCACGGTTCCGCCGTGCCGCGCCGCGCCGGATTCCGGCGCGGCGCCGCGGCCCTGACCTTCGTGGCGCTGGCCGCCGGCACGGCCCTGACGGGTGCGCAGGCCGCCACGGCGGACGGCGGCCAGGCGCCCGCAGGGAAGGCCTGCACGCCGACGGAGGGCTTCTCCGGCTGCCGCCTGTTCGTGCCCACCAAAGCCGACCAGGACTTCACGGTGCCGTCCGGGGTGACGAGCCTCGACGTGCGGGTCTGGGGTGAGGGCGGCGCGGGCAACTCCATGGCGTACGGCGGTGCGGGCGGCTTCGTCGCCGGCAGCCTGAAGGTCAGCCCCGGAGAGGTCCTGAGCCTCGCCGTCGGCGGGCCGGGCTCCGGTGACGCCCTCGCCGGCAAGGGCGGCAGCGGGGGCGGTGAGCGCGGCGGCAACAGCAGCGCCATCCGCACGAGCGGCGGCTCGGCGCTCGTCGTCGCCGGCGGCGGTGGCGGCGCCGGTGGCGACGTGGCCCACGGCCAGGCCGGTGCCGCCGGGGGCGAGAACGGCCAGGACGGCTCCGAGAAGGACCGCGGCGGCAAGGGCGCCACCGGCGCGAAGGGCGGTGCGGGCACCGGCAACGGCGCCGCGGGCGCCGACCACGCCAAGGGCGGGGCCGGCGGCGCCGGCGGCACGGGCCGTTACGGCGGTGGCGGCGGCGGTGCCGGATACGCGGGCGGCGGTGGCGGCACGGGCGCCGAGACCGGCTCGACCACCGGCAACGCCCCGACCACCGGCAGCGGCGGCGGCGGCTCCGGCTACGCCGAGCCGGCCCGGGTGGACGACGCCCGGCTCGTCGTCGGCGACCGGTACACGGCCCCGGAGAAGAAGGACCCCTTCTGGGCGTCCTCCGGCAACCCGGTCGACTCGGGCGTGGCCGAGGGCGGCGTCAACGCGCCCGGCGGCCCCGGCCGGATCGTCCTGCAGTGGCGTCAGACCCCCGCCACGGACCGGCTGGTCCAGGTCTCCGGCACCGACGCCACCACCCAGCCGGGCACCGACGTCCGGCCGCTGGCCGTGGTGGCCCGGGACAAGGACGGCAAGCCGGTCGCCGGCACCTCGGTGACCTTCACCGTCGAGGACCCGGACGGCCTGAAGCCGCTGTTCTACCTCCACGGCGGCCCGGACGACGACGAGACCGTCGTGGCGACCGACGCCCGGGGCCGTGCGCAGACCCCGTGGATCGGTCTGGGCAGCCGCAAGGAGGGCTCGTTCACCGTCCGGGCGAAGACCCTGGGCGCTTCGGCGGCCCTCACCGTGCGGGTCAAGGAGTCCCCGTACACCGTGAGCGCTGTCGGCGGCAACGAGCAGAAGGCCGAGCAGGGCCGGGACTTCGCCGACGCGCTGCTCGCCCGGGTGGTCGAGTCGGGCCGGGCGGTGCCGGCCGGCACCGAGGTGGAGTTCCGCGTCGAGGACGGTGACGAGGGTGCTCCCCGCTTCGGGGGCGAGGACCGGGTCGTGCGGGTGAAGACCGACGGCTCGGGCACGGCGGCCGCCCCGGTCCTGACCGCCGGTGAGGGCACGGGCACGTACACCGTGGCCGCGTCGGTGGGTGACGCCATGACGCAGTTCGCGGTCGAGGTCGTCCCCGGTGACGGCACGCAGGAGCCCGGCCCCGGCGACGCGTCCAGCTCCCCGTCCCCGAGCCCCACGGCCGACCCGAGCCCCTCCGTGGAGCCGAGCCCGTCGACCAGTGCGGGTACCTCCGGCACCACCGGCGGTGACGGCACCTCGACCACCGGCGGCGGCACGTCCACCGCCCTCGACGGCGGCAGCCTCGCCTCCACGGGTGCGGGTGGCATCGGTCTGGTGCTCGCGGCGGCGGCGGGCCTGACAGCGGTGGGCTTCGCGGCCGTCCGCCTCGCCCCGCGCCTGAAGCGCCGCTCGCGCGACGGCGCCTGACAGCGCATCACACGGCACAGCGACGGCCCGCACCCGGTCTCCGGGTGCGGGCCGTCGCCGTTTCGTCTTTGCGGAACCTTTGCCCGGGGGCCGGGCGTTGGAGGGGTGTGCGCGCGTGAGCGGGTGCGCCAGGTGATGCCGACTAGTACCGAGGTGACGTCAATGGCAGTGTGGGACCGGCTCAAGGACCAGGCCAAGGCTCTCCAGCAGGGTCAGGGGGCGCGGGGTGCGACGACCGGCGGGCACGGCAGCGGGACGAGGCCCGGCGGTGGCGGCAAGGCCCAGCTGGTCGGCCTGCTGAAGACACAGCTCGGCTCGCTGAAGAACGAGTTGAAGAGCGGTGCGTACCGGGACGCGAGCATGGCCATGTGCGCCCTGGTCGCGGCGGCCGACGGGCATGTCGACCCGGCCGAGCGCCACCAGGTCGAGTCCATGATCCTCAACAACGACGTCCTGCAGAACTTCCCGCCGGAACAGCTCAGGCAGCGTTTCAACAAGCACGTGGATCAGCTGACGGCCAACTTCCAGCTCGGCAAGTCGGAGGCGATGCAGGAGATCGCGAAGGCCGCCAAGAAGCCCACCGAGGCCAGGGCCGTGATTCAGACGGGCATCGTCATCGCCGGTTCCGACGGCGACTTCTCCCAGGCCGAGCAGATGGTCCTGCGCGAGGCCTGCGCGACGCTGGGGGTGTCCCCGGCCGAGTTCCAGCTCTGATTCCGGCTCCGATCCCAGCTCCGATGTCAGCTGTGACGCAGCCCTGATCAGCGAGCCGGGCCGGGCACCTGTCCGCCGGGACGGGAGCCCGGCCCGCACGACCGCCGCGACAGGAGCACCGCGATGACCCCCGACCGGATCGCCCCGTCCCGCCGCGCCCTCCTGGCCGCCGCGGCCGTGCTGCCCCTGTCCGCCTGCGGCCCGGACGACCGGCCCGCCGGTGGCCCGGCCAGGACTCCCGCGCCCACCGGCACACGCTCGGACGAAACGTCGGGCAGGCCGCCGGTCCACCGCCCCCGGCTGGCGGACCTGGAGCGCGCGTACGACGCCCGCGTCGGCGTCTACGCCCTCGCGACGGGCACCGGTGCCACGGCCGTGCACCGGGCCGGCGAACGCTTCGCGTTCTGCTCGACGTTCAAGGCGCTGGCGGCGGCGGCCGTCCTGCACCGCCGCACCGCGAGCGGCCTGGACCGGCGCGTCACCTACACCGAGGCCGACCTGCGCTCGACGGCGCCGGTCACCGGCCGGCACGTGAAGACCGGGATGACCCTGCGCGAGCTCTGCGACGCCGCCGTCCGCCACAGCGACGGCACGGCGGGCAACCTCCTGATGCGCGACATCGGCGGCCCGCCGGGACTCACCGCCTACCTGCGCCGGCTCGGCGACACCGTCAGCCGCATGGACCACTACGAGCCCGAACTGCACGACGTGCCACCCGACGACCCAGCCGACACCACCACCCCGCAGGCGATCGCCACCGACTTCCGCGCGCTCCTCCTGGGCACCGCCCTGCCCGCCCCAGAACGCCGGCTCCTCATGGACTGGCTCTCGCGCAACGCCACCGGGGCCGGTGCCCGCCGCATCCGGGCCGGGCTCCCCGGCGACTGGAAGGTGGCCGACAAGACCGGCACGGGCGACTACGGCCGGGCCAACGACATCGCGATCGTCCACCCGCCGCGCACCGCGCCGCTCGTGCTGGCCGTCATGACCGACCGGCCCGGACAGGGCACCGAGCCCTCGGACGCCCTGGTCGCCGAGGCGACCCGGCGGACCGTCGCCGCCCTGAGGCTCCCTGGGCCGCCGTCGGCGTCTATAACGGGGCCATGATCTATCACGTCGTACCGCTCACCGTCTGGACCACCGCCACCGGCCCGACGTACGCGCCGGACTCCCTCGCCGAGGAGGGGTTCGTGCACTGCTCCCCGGACGAGGCGACCACACTGGCCGTCGTCGACGCCTTCTACCGGGACGCGCCCGGCACCCTGCTGGTGCTCGCCCTCGACGAGGCGCGGCTCACCGCCCGGGTCGAGTGGGAGGCGGCGGACCCCGCCCCGCCGCCCGGGGTGTCCGGCGACGTCCTGTTCCCGCACGTGTTCGGCCCCCTCGACCGGGACGCCGTCGACCATGTCCTGGAGGTGCGGTTCGACGGGGAGGGCCGGGCCGCGGAGCTGCGTACGGCAGGATGACCGGATGATCGAACAGGAATCCGTCCCCGCCGGTCCTCCTCGCCCGCTGCGCCCCCTCCGGGGAGCGGCCCGCTGCGCCGTCGCGGCCCTCGCGCTCGCGGCCCTCGCCTGGTCGGTCCGGGCGGTCTGGCACCTCCGGCTCGCCGCCGCGGGCGAACCGGCGTCCGGCCCGCCCGACCAGGGCGATGGGGTGCACCGCCCGCTGAACGCCCTGGAGGACTCCTACCACCTGGTCTCCTCGGCGGGTGCCGGCGTCACGGCCGTCTGCGCGGTCGTGTTCCTGTTCTGGCTGGACCGGGCGCGCGACAACGCCGAAGCCCTGACGGGCTCGGCCCCCCGCTACGGCTACGGCTGGCTCTGGCTGGGCTGGATCGTGCCCGTGGCGAACCTGTGGATACCCCGGGGCGTCGTCGCGGACGTCCACCGCTCCGTCTTCCCCGAGCGGCCGCTGCCCGCCGTCGTGAACTGGTGGTGGGGCCTGTGGCTGCTCGGTCTGGCCGGCGGCGTGGGGATCATCTACGCCGACGACACGGACGAGGTCATCGCCCGTGCCTACCACGAGGTCACGCCCCTGCTCGCCGCCGACCTGGTGATCGTGGCCGCGGCCGCGGCAGCGGCCCTCATGGTCCACACGCTCACGACGGCCCAGCAGGAGCACATCGCCCGCAAGGGCTACTGACGGGCCCGCACCGGCCGGTACACCGAAACGGCGAACGACGCCGTCACCGGCACCGGAGTCCCCAACCGGCGGACGCGGTCGCCCAGTTGCGCGGCGGTGAGGTGATGAGCGGTCGGACTCATGGCCACCAGGCAGGCGGCGTCGTCGGCCGAGAGCCGCATCGGGTACTCCAGCGGCTCGGTGCGGTCGAGCCGGAAGAGGGCGTCCAGGGACCGGCGCAGACGCTCCTCCTTCCTCGGATCGACCGCCAGCAGGCCGACCGGCCCGCGCAGTTCACGCAGGTGCCGGACGGTGGGCGTGACGACGAGCAGCGTGCCGTCCGGGGCGAGGACGCGGTGGAACTCGGGCCCGTTGCGGGGTGCGAACACGTTGAGTACGAGGTCCGCGCAGCCGGTGCGCACCGGCCAGGGCCGCCACACGTCCCAGCCGGCGGCCGCCGCGCGGGGGTGCGACCGGGCGGCCATGCGCAGGGCTGCGGCGGAGCTGTCCAGCCCCAGCCCGAGGGCCTCGGGGAGGGCGTCCAGGACCGCGGCCAGATAGTGGCCGGTGCCCGCCCCGGCGTCCAGCACGGTGCCGTCGGGCGGGGCCAGTTGTGTGGCGAGCCTCGCGAGGGTGCGGGCGAGCGGGCCGAAGTGCCCGGCGCCGAGGAACGCGGCGCGGCTGCGGACCATGCCGGGGGAGTCGGCGCTCGGCGCCCGCCGGTGGCCGGTCAGCAGACTGACGTAGCCGTGGCGGGCGATGTCGAAGGTGTGCCGGCCCGCGCACCGCAGCGCACCGGCGGTGTGTTCGAGTGCGGACGGGCACAGCGGGCAGGTCAGGACGGACAGGAGACGATCGGAAGACAAGGGGTGCTCCTCGGAACGCGGCGCGCCGCGGCGGGGCGGCGCATCACGTACGGGCGGCGGACGGTGAGGCGTCGGCGTGCGCCGGCCGGCCACCGTGAACCGGTGGCCGGGGGCGGGTACGCCGAGGACGGCGACGTGACGGGTGCACGTCGCCGTCCTCACCGCGGCGTCAGAGGAAGCAGTGCGGCAATGCGTTGCATGCAAGTGCCATACGGCCAGGCTACCGGCGCCACCGGGCCGGGCACATGCCGTCGGCCGGTGCTCGCCGAACTGGTCCGGCCCTGGGGGGAGACGGAAGCGGGCGAGGCGGTGGAGCGGGTGCGGAGGCGGGGGGCGGGGACCGACCCGGGCCCCTGCCGGTGACGGTCAGCGGCTCTCCGGCACCGTCCCCCGGTCCGTGTCCGGCCGGGCCGCCGACGGCACGGGGCGTACCGAGGTGGGGGTGGCCGACGGGGCGCGGGACGGCTCCGTCCGGCCGGTCGCCTCCCGGGGGGCGGGTGTGCCGGGCCTGGTCGTGCGGGGGGCGCCGGTGCCCGGGGACGAGGGCCGCGAGCCGGGAGCGGACGGTGACGGTTCGGGGGTGGGGGCCGCCGAGTCGGTGGCCGGCGCCGGTCGCGCGGTGGGCGGGGCCATCGGGATCGTCGGGGTCGGAGGGTGTTCGGGCACGGTGTGGCGCAGGGGGAGCGCGATGAGGGCCGCCGCGACGCAGCACAGCCCCGCCCCGGCCGCGGTGCGCAGCAGGCGGCGCCGGGCCGCGCGGCGCCGGATCGCCTCGTACCGGCCGGCGGGAGCTCCCAGGTAGTCGGGGCCGGAGGGGCGCAGGATCACGGCGAGCGGGTCGTCGGGGGCGTGCTCCGGGTCACCCGGATCTCCGTCAAGACGTGTGGTCAAGGCTTCTCCTCAGGTGGACGCGGAGCAGTTCCCGGGCCGCGTGCAGATCGGCCTTGACGGTGCCTTCCTTCCGCCCGGTCAGTGCGGACACCTCCCGGATCGGCATGTCAGCGTAGTAGTGGAGGAGGATCGGGACGCGCAGTCGTTCCGGCAGCGACTGCACGAGCAGCCGCACGGACGGGTCGGCCTGCTCGTCGGGCGGGCGTACGGCGGCTTCCGAGGTGACGCGGTGCAGGGCCCGGCGCTCGCGCTCCGTCTTGCGCCAGTGGTCCCGGACCAGGTTGGCCGCGGTGACGTAGAGGAAGCCGCGCGGCTCGTCGACGGACGTCCAGCGGGCCCAGAGCCGGGTGAACGCCTCCGAGGCGATCTCGTGGGCCGTTCCGTCGTCGTCGACGAGTCGGCGGCACCAGCCGGCGAGGCGCGGGTAGAGGGCGGCGAACAGCTCGGACGCTGCCTTCTCGCGGGACCGTTTCAACGCTCTCCATGGGTGGGGGACTTCGCACCGCTCAGCGCCGCGAACACGATCACGTTGTCCGTGTATCCGTCTCCGTACCGCGCTCCGCCGCACGTGATCAGCCGCAGCTCGGGGCGGCCCACGTTCCCGTAGACGTCGTCCGCCGGGAAGTCGGTTTTCGGGACGGTCCGTACGGCCGTGACGGCGAACTCCGCCGCCGTGCCGTTCTCCAGGCGCGCCACGATCCGGTCGTCCCGGTGCAGCCGGGCGAGGTGCCGGAAGACGCCGTCACCGTACGGGCCGACCGTGACATGGCCGAGGAGCACCGACGGGCCGGTCTCGCCGGGGGCCGGCGAGTGCCGGTACCAGCCCGCACGGTCGTGGTCCGTGACCGGCGGCACCTGCACCGTGCCGTCGGCCGCCAGGCCCAGCCGGATGACCGGGGTGTCGACGCCGATGGCCGGGATCAGGAGCCGGACGGGGACCGAACGGGCCAGGGGGCGTGCTCCGTCGGACGGCACCGGCGAAGCGGTGCTCCTCGGCCGGCGCGCGGCGGCGTCGTGGCGGGTGGTTCCGTGCCCCGCGCACGCCGTCAGCAGGGACGCCAGTGCCCCGGCCGTGAAGGCGCGCCTGGAGAACGGGCTCACGCCCCGCTCGCCCGGCGCCGGCGCACGGCGAGGACCGTGCCGCCGCCCAGGGCGAGCACCGCGGCGGCGCCCGCTCCGATCGCCGTGCCGCCGGTTCCCGGGGCCGCGGCCGTCGTCACACCGGTGTCGGGCGCGCCGCTCGGCCGGACGGAGACCTGGTCCTCGGCGGGCGCCCGGGTCGGCTCGGCAGCGGCCGGCGGGCGGGTCGGTTCGGGCGCCCGGGTCGGTTCGGCGCTCTCCGCCGGCCGGGTGGTGGGCGAGGCGGCCGACGGGACCGGGCTCGGGGTCGTCGCCCCGTCCGCGAAGGCGGGCCCCGTGCCCAGCAGTACGGCGGCGCCCGCCAGGGCCAGGGTGCTGAGGACAGTTCGGCGCATGGAATCGCACTCCTTCGTCGGTCCGCCCGACGGTCGGCGGGCTGGGTGACAGATCGTGCGGAGAGACGAGGCGGCGGCCCGGCAGGTTGTAAAGAGATGGCAAAGCCGCCGCGGGGCCTCCGAAATGTTCGGCTGCGTGCGGGGGCGCGGTGTGCGTGCTGCTCGCCGCCCGCCCCGCGCTCATGCACCGGCTGCCCACCGGTGAGGTGCACCGGGGCGGTCCCTGGCGCGGGCGAGGACTGCACCTACGGGCGGCCCGCCCGCCGTTCGACCGCACTGCCCGGCACGGTCCTGCCGAGCCTGCGCCGCCGGCCGCCCCGCGTGTCCGTCGTCATCGACACCTCCGGCTCGGTCGGCGACGCCGAACCGGGCAGTGCGCTGCCGGAGGTCGCCGCGATCGCCCGGGCCGTGGGCGGCTGCCGCGACCTGGTCACCGTCGTGCCCTGCGACGCCTCGGCCGGGGCCGCCCGGCGCCTGTGCCGCGCCGAGGGCATCCCGCTCACCGGCGGCGGTGGCACGGACCTGCGGGCCGGTTTCACCCGGGCCCTGCGCACCCGTCCGCGCCCCCGACGTCATCGTCGCCCTCACCGGCGGCCGGACGCCCTGGCCGGGCACCCGGCCGCCGTGCCGCACGGTGGTGGGCCTGTTCCCCCGCCGCTACGAGAACCACTCCTTCGACGAGTCCCGCTCCGAGTACGTCCCGGACTCGCCCCCGGAGTGGGCCCGGGTGGTGGACACCGGCTGACCGACTTCAGCTCGGCTTCGGCACGACCGCCTGGCCGCCCGCCGGGGCCATCGCCACGTCGAGGGTGCCGACGGCGGTCAGGGTCCGGGTGCCGACCGCGACCGGGGGCCGGCAGGGGTTCGGGCGGCGTCCCCCCGCGGTCCCGGCCTCACAACCCGAAGAGCTCCGCCCCGTTGTCGTGGCACACCGCCCTCAGCCACTCCTCGCCGAGGCCGAGGCGCTCCAGGGCGTCGAGTTGATGCACGTACGGATAGGGGATGTTGGGGAAGTCGGAGCCGAGCAGGACCCGGTCGCCGAGGCCGGCCAGCCGGGGCAGGGCCCGGCGGGGGAGCGGCATGAACGCCTCGGTGAAGTCGGTGAACGCCATCGTCGTGTCCAGCCGCACCTCCCCGTACCGCTCGGCGAGGCCGAGGAACTCCTCGTACTCGGGCATTCCCATGTGCGCGACGATCAGCCGGAGCCGGGGGTGCTCGGCCAGCACCCGCGCGATCGGTCCCGGGCCGGTGTGCTTGCCGGGCGCGGGACCGGAACCGCAGTGGATCACCACCGGGACACCGGCCTCGGCCAGCAGGCCCCACGCCGGCCGGAGGAGCTCGTCGGCCGGGTCGTACGCCCCCACCTGCACATGCGACTTGAAGACCCGCGCGCCCGCTTCGACGGCTTCCCGGACGTACGCCTCGACGCCCGGCTCCGGGAAGAGGGTGGCGGTGTGCAGACAGTCGGGGGTGCGGCGCGCGAAGTCGGCCGCCCAGCCGTTGAGCCAGCGGGCCATGCCGGGCTTGTGCGGATAGAGCATCGAGGTGAAGGCCCGCACGCCGAACCCCCTCAGGATCGCGGCCCGTTCGGCCTCCGCTTCCCGGTAGGTGATCGGCCACTCCAGTCCGCCGGTGAGCGGCCCGAGGGAGTCGAAGTACTCCCAGACCTTGCGCAGGACCCGCTCGGGCATGAAGTGCGTGTGCACGTCGACGAGACCGGGGAGCCCGAGCCGCCCCCAGAAGCGGCGGACGGCGTCGGACTCGGCAGCGTGATCATCCATGGTGCCCACCCTCGGATGGGGCGGGGCGGCGTGGCCAGTGCCGTGCGCGCGGCATCCGTGAGGAATCCGTCACGCCGCCGGCAACCGGGCTCAGGTGTTCCGCAACCGTCCGTGGGCTCGGTGAACCGGGCTCAGGTGTTCCGGAACCGTCCGTGGGTTCGGTGAACCGGGCTCAGGTGTTCCGGAACCGGTCCGTGGCCTCCACGACGGCCGCCGTCGTGGAGGTCCCCGACAGCCCGTGCCCCTCGTCGCCGATCAGGACGAGTTCGGCGTCCGGCCACTCCCGGACCAGCCGCCACGCGACGTCCGCGGGGCTGCTGATGTCCATCCGGCCGTGGATCAGCACGCCCGGGATGCCGGCCAGCCTCCCGGCGCCGCGCAGCAGCGCCCCGTCCTCCAGGAACGCGGCGTGCCGCCAGTAGTGCGTGACGAGGCGGGCGAAGCGCATCCGCAAGCGCGGGTCGTCGTAACGGGGGTCGGGCCGGTGCCCGGGAGCGGTGGAGACATGCACGTCCTCCCACCGGCACCATTCCCGCGCGGCCCGCTCCCGCACGGCGGGATCGGGATCGGCGAGCATCCGGGCGTAGGCGTCGGCCAGACTCCCCTCGCGCTCCGCCGCGGGCACGGTGTCCCGGAACCGGGCCCACTCCTCGGGGAAGATCCGCCCCATGTCCCGCGTGACCCACTCGACCTCGCGGCGGGTGGTGTGGGTGACGCTGAAGAGGACCAGCTCGGAGACGGAGGCGGGGTGCCGCTCGGCGTAGGCCAGCGCGAGGGTCGTGCCCCAGGAGCCGCCGAGGACGAGCCATCTCCCGATGCCGAGGTGCTTTCGCAACTGCTCGACGTCGGCGATCAGATGGTGGGTGGTGTTGGCGGCGAGCGAGGTCCGCGGGTCGGCGGCGTCGGGCGTGCTGCGCCCGCACCCGCGCTGGTCGAGGAGCACGATGCGGTACGCCGCCGGGTCGAACAGCCGCCGCCAGAACGGCCCCGCCCCGGACCCCGGCCCGCCGTGCAGCACGAGGGCGGGTTTGCCCGCGGGGTTCCCGCAGGTCTCCCAGTAGACGCGGTTGCCGTCACCGACGTCGAGCATGCCGTGCTCGTACGGCTCGATGCCGGCGGGATGGAGCTCGGCCATGCGAGATGTCCCCTCTCACCGTTCCTGCGGTCGACCGCGACGAAAGCCCGACCGCCGAACTCCGCCGGCGCGGTGCACCGCGGCTACTTGATCTCGGTCCAGCCTTCGGGCGTCACCCTGTAGTGGTCCCCGTCGTCGGCGTCCATCCGCGAGCTGGCGTGCACGTGCACGTGGTCCCCCTCGTGGTGGTACCGGAAGCCGCCCATCATGCCGACCACCGTGAAGACGACCTTCACGGCGGGACCCTCCGTGAGGGGAGCGAGCGGGGGCAGCAGGTGCTCGATCTCCTCGAAGCACCGGCCGGTCGTCTCGCGCATCAGGGTGTGGACGTGGTGCTCCAGGGCGTCCGCCGGGGCGGGCAGGGGCCGTACCGTGACCGGTTCGAGGAGCTCCAGCAGGTGCGTGTGCCCCCGCTCCCGGGCGATGTCGACGGGACGGCGGCCGTCCCGGGTGAGCTGGGTGCGCCAGGCGCCGTGCGCGATCAGCCGGGACACCACGGCGAACTCGGCGCCGTGCCAGGCCGCTTGATGCAACGGGGAGAAACCGCTGCGGTTCCCGGGCCGGGGCAGATTGACCCACTCCGGCCACTCCCCCAAGGCCTCGAACAGCCGCTCCCAGTCGGCGTCCCGTGCCAGGTCCGAGAAGGCATCACGCCGGTCCAGGTACCACTGGTTGAAGCGCGCGCGATCGGTGAGCCCGTCCCATTGCAGCAGCGTGATCACCGGCCCACGGTAGCCGAGCGGGGCGGAGCACCGTGGGCCGCCCGTCGGAGCCGTTCCTGTCGGCCGGGGTCACCCGAGTCGCCGGGCAGAGCGAAGGTGTTCGCCGTCGTCGGTCTGTTCCGGTGACGACGACCGTGAGTTCGTCGCCGGCCTTGACGGCCTCCGGCGGATCCGCCACCGGCGGCCGGGCGAGATCGCGTAGCTGGAGCGGTCCCTCGATGCCGTCCGCGACCTCGACGAAGACGCCGGACGGGACCAGCTTGGTGACGTGTCCCCGCAGTTCCCGGCCCGTCGTGGTGCTGTCGGCGAAGGCACCGAAGGGATCCGGCCACATCGCCTTCAAGGACAGCCTGGCCTCACGACGTCGGAGGGCGCTCGGAAGCGGTGCCAGGACAGCTCGGCGCACGAGAGGAATCCGTCGCCGGGGAAGACCGGGTGGCGGGGGCCGTCGTCCAGCGCCACGAACACGCCGAACCGTTCGTCGCCGTCACCGTGCCGGACAGGACCTCGCCCTGGCGCAGCGATACCAGGAACGCCCACAGTTCCGGGTACTCCGACGGACCGCCGATCACGCCGCAAGCCCAGGGTGCCCCCTATGCCGGGCCCGGAGACGGTTTGCGGGCCGTGCTCCGGCGTTGCACCAAGCGCGTGGGCACCAGCGTCGTCCCGTGCTCCGTGCCGGCCTCCCGCAGCTTGCTGAGCACCCCCTCCACGCACAGCCGCCCCACCTCCGCGAAGTCCTGGTGGATCGTGGTCAGGGGCGGCAGGAAGGACGCGGACTCGGGGATGTCGTCGAAGCCGACGACGCTGACGTCCTCGGGGACGCGGCGGCCGCGTTCGTGGAGGGCGCGCAGCAGGCCCAGGGCCATCTGGTCGTTGGCCGTGAACACCGCCGTGCAGTCCGGCTCGCCGGCCAGCCGGAGCCCCGCGCGGTAACCGGACTCCGCCGACCAGTCGCCCCGGACCAGGGGCGGTGGGGTGCGGCCCGCCTCGGTGAGGGTGGTGCGCCAGGCGTTGGCACGGCGCTGGGCGGCGAAGGAGCCCTCCGGGCCGGCCAGGTGCCACACCGTGTCGTGCCCGAGGTCCAGCAGATGCCGTACGGCGTCCCGGGCGCCGCCCGCCTGGTCGGTGTCGACGACGGTGTAGCGGTCGCCGGCGTCGGAATCGGCCACCACGACCTGCACACCGGGCGGCAGGGACACCGTCACCGCGTCGAGCAGGTGGATCTCCATGATGACGATGACGGCGTCCACGGCGAGTTCCCCCAGCCGGGAGAAGGCGCCGTTCACCTCGTCCTGGGTGGGGACGGCCACCGGCAGCAGGGTGACGGCGTAGCCGTGCTCGGCGGCGGAGGTGGCGATGGCCTCCAGGGTGCGGATGTTTCCCATGGTGGAGAGCGAGAAGGTGATCACGCCGAGGGTGCGGAACTCGCCCCGGCGCAGTGCCCGCGCCGCGCTGTTGGGGCGGTAGCCGAGCTCCCGCATGGCGGCCAGGACCTGCGCGCGGGTGTCCTCGGTGACGCCCGGGAAGCCGTTGGAGACGCGGGAGACGGTCTGCGAGGAGACCCCGGCGAGCTGGGCGACGTCCGCCATGGAGGCACCCTGCCGGGGCCGCGCCGCGCGCCGTCTCGTACGGCTCGTGCCTCCCGGCTCGCTCTCGCCGTTCACCGTGCCCACCCGCCCCTCGCCTCCCTCGACGCGCCCCCGGCGCGGAATTCAGGTCCGGAACGACTCCTTGACCCCTGAGATTCGGACAGTGTAGACATCCCGCCAGTGGATGTTTACGTAAACATCACCTAGTCGAAATCGTACGCAAAGGCACCGAATCCGTACCAGTCGTACTACGCAGGCCCCGATCTCTGCGCCCGCCGGGACGCGCGGCACGCAGAAGAGCTGGAGTACTCGAGATGGCACACCGCACCCGTAAGAGAAGGCTCCTCGGGGCCATCGGCGTCACCGCCGTGGCGACCGGAACCCTCCTGGCCACGACGACCCTGCCCGCCGCGCACGCCGGGCCGGCCCGGGCCGCGGCCGCCGGGGTCACCGTCCGGCCCGACCCCTCCTACGCCGGGGACGAGTTCGAAGGCTGGGGCACCAGCCTGGTCTGGTTCGCCAACGCCACCGGCGACTACCCGCCCGCGATCCGCGAGAAGCTCTACAAGCTCCTCTTCGGTGACGACGGCCTCAACCTGAACATCGCCCGCTACAACATCGGCGGCGGCAACGCCCCCGACGTCAAGGACTACCTGCGGGCCGGAGGCGCGGTCGAGGGCTGGTGGAAGGCCCCGGCGGGCACCACCCGCGAGGACGTCGACTGGTGGGACGCCGACGACCCGGCCGACTGGAACAGGAACGCCGACAAGACCCAGCGCTGGTGGGTGGACCGCATCAAGAAGGACATCACCCACTGGGAGACCTTCAGCAACTCCCCGCCCTGGTTCATGACCGAGAGCGGCTACGTCTCCGGCAACTTCGACGCCGGCAAGGACCAGCTGAAGCCCGGCTCCGTCGACGACTTCGCCCGGTACCTGGTGGGCGCGACCGAGCGTCTCGAGAAGGCGCACGGCATCAAGGTCGACACCCTCGACCCGTTCAACGAGCCGAACACCGACTACTGGGGCACCAGGCTCGGCCCGGACGGCGAGCCGGTCGGCGGACGCCAGGAGGGCGCGCACATCGGCCCCGAGCTCCAGCAGAAGGTGATCCGCGCCCTGGCCCCGGTCCTGGAGAAGTCCCGGTCGCACGCGGAGATATCCGCGATGGACGAGACGAACCCGGGCACGTTCGCGACGAACTGGAACTCCTACCCGCAGGAGGTCCGCGACCTGGTCGGCCAGATGAACGTCCACACCTACGGCACCGGCCTGCGCACCACCGTCCGCGACCTGGCCAAGGCCGCCGGCAAGCCGCTGTGGATGAGCGAGGTCGAGGGCGACTGGGGCGACGGCCAGAGCTTCACCGACATGCGGCCCGGCCTGGGGCTCGCCCAGCGCATGGTGGACGACCTGCGCGAACTCGAGCCCAAGGCCTGGGTCTTCTGGCAGCCCGTCGAGGACTACGACAACATGAAGCCGGGCGGCGAGTCCGCCAAGGGCGGCAACTGGGGCGAGATCCAGCTCCCCTTCAGCTGCACCTCGAAGGACACGCTGACGTCCTGCCCGATCCACACCAACACGAAGTTCGACACGGCCCGCAACTTCACGCACTACATCAAGCCCGGCGACCGGCTGATCAAGACGAACGACACGTCCAGCACCGCGGCGATCTCCCGCAAGGGCGACGCGGCGACCGTCGTCCACGTCAACAGCGCCGCCGAGGCACGGGAGGTCACGCTCGACCTGTCGAAGTTCGGCCGCGTCTCCTCCCGCGCCACGGTCACCCCGGTGGTGACCAGCGCCGACGGCAAGCTGGAGAAGCAGAAGGCCGTCCGGGTCACCGGCAAGCAGGCCACGCTCGCCGTGCCCGCCCAGTCGGTGACATCCTTCCTGGTCAAGGGTGTCTCCGGTGTCGCGAAGGACGCGGCCGAGCTGCGCAGGGGCCACACCTACCGCCTCACCGGCGTCCAGAGCGGCAAGGACCTCACCCTCGCCGGCAACGGCACGGGCCTGGTCATCAAGACCCCGAACACGACCGACCCCAGTGGGCAGCAGTGGCGGGTGGAGCAGATCCGCGGCGCGGACAACCGCAAGCGGTACGTGCTGACGGAGACGGCTTCCGGCAAGCGCCTGGCCGTCCGTGACGGTGCGCTGGTCGCCGAAACCGACGAAGGCCGGCGCGACGACGCCGCGCAGTGGATCGCGTCCTCGACCGGCGACGGTTCATGGACGCTCGTGAACGCGGCGACCGGGCAGCTCCCGGATGTCGGCGGCCAGTCCACGAACGACGGCGCCTCCGTCGGAGTGTGGCAGCCCAACTCCGGCTCCAACCAGCGCTGGAAGGTGACGGACGTGACGAGCGGCTGACCCCTGCGCACCCCGGCGGCGTCGGCCGCGGCCGCTGCGACGGAGAGCCCGGCGTGCCCGTACGGCGCGGGCGGCGCGTGGTCGCACCGCCCGCGGCCGTCGGTTCAGCGGCGGCGGCCCCGGGACGGCCTGCTCCGCCGCCGGTTCGGGCCGGAGCCCGTGCGTGCGGGGGGCTTCCCGGCGGCCGGCGGGGCGAGGACGACGGGCACGCCCGTGGGCTCCTGCGCCCCGGTGATGCGGCTCAGCTCGTCCTCGTCCGAGCGGACCCGGGTGATCTGCGGGGTGATCCCGGCATCGGCCATCAGCCGGGTCATCTCGCGCCGCTGGTGCGGCAGGACCAGCGTGACGACGGTGCCGGACTCGCCGGCCCGCGCGGTACGGCCGCCCCGGTGCAGGTAGTCCTTGTGGTCGCCGGGCGGGTCCACGTTGACGACGAGGTCGAGGTTGTCGACGTGGATGCCGCGGGCGGCGACGTTGGTCGCCACCAGGACCGTGACCTCGCCGTCCTTGAAGCGGGCCAGGGTCCTGGTCCGCTGGGACTGGGACTTCCCGCCGTGCAGGGCCATGGCGCGCACCCCGACGGCGAGCAGCTTCTTGGCCAGCCGGTCGGCGGCGTGCTTGGTGTCCAGGAACATGATCACGCGTCCGTCGCGGGCGGCGATCCGGGTCGTGGTGGCGTGCTTGTCGTCGTCCTCCACGTGCAGCAGGTGGTGCTCCATCGTGGTGACCGCGCCCGCGGACGGGTCGACGGAGTGCACCACCGGGTCGTGCAGGTAGGTGCGGACCAGCCGGTCGACGTTGCGGTCCAGGGTGGCCGAGAACAGCATCCGCTGCCCGCCCGGCCGCACCTGGTCGAGCAAGGCGGTGACCTGCGGCATGAACCCCATGTCGGCCATCTGGTCGGCCTCGTCCAGGACGGTGACGCCGACCTGGTCCAGACGGCAGTCGCCCCGGTCGATGAGGTCCTTGAGGCGGCCGGGCGTGGCGACGACGATCTCGGCGCCGGTGCGCAGCGCGTTCGCCTGCCGGCCGATCGGCAGGCCGCCGACCACCGTGGCGAGCCGCAGCCGCAGCGCACGGGCGAAGGGGGTGAGGGCGTCGGTGACCTGCTGGGCGAGCTCCCGGGTGGGCACCAGGACGAGGGCGAGCGGCTGCCGGGCCTCGGCCCGCCGCCCGTCGACGCGGGCCAGCAGGGCGAGGCCGAAGGCGAGCGTCTTGCCCGAGCCGGTGCGCCCGCGGCCCAGGACGTCCCGGCCGGCCAGCGAGTTCGGCAGCGTCGCCGCCTGGATCGGGAACGGCGCGGTCAGCCCCTCGGCGCGCAGCGCGGCCAGCAGCCGCTCGGGCAGGTCGAGGTCGTCGAACGCCTCGACGGCGGGCAGCGCCGGGGTGAGTGTGGCGGGCGGTGCGAACTCCCGGCCGGCGGCGGGGCGGCGCCCGCCGCGGCCGCCGCCCGACGGGCGGGAGGCGCTGCCCGCGCCACCGGGCTTGCGCGACCGGGACCCGTTGCCGCGGGTATGGGGGGAGCCGTTGTTCCTGCGAGCCGTACGGTCCATGGGGAACCTTCCTCGATGCGGCACGCGTCGAGGAATGCGCGGCGGCACGGAGAGGCCGCGGGATTCGCAAGAGTTGAGCCGGAGACGAACAAAACGAGCCGAGGCCCGCACCGCGAGGGTGCGGGCCCCGGTCAGGGCATGCGCGTACGCGTCAGGCCGGAAGGATGTTCTCGGCCTGCGGGCCCTTCTGGCCCTGCGTGACGTCGAAGGTGACCTTCTGGCCTTCCTGGAGCTCACGGAAGCCAGAGGTGGCGATGTTCGAGTAGTGGGCGAAGACGTCCGGGCCGCCACCCTCCTGCTCGATGAAGCCGAAGCCCTTTTCCGAGTTGAACCACTTCACGGTGCCGTTAGCCATCTGAATCTCCTTAGAGGGCAGTACTCAGGGCCCGCACCTTGCGGGCCCGTAGTCGCCGAAATGATCACCCTTGGGAGATCCGAGAATCCTCGGAAACAAAAAAAGTGCTCGTCGACGAAAGGTCGAAAGAGCACTCGAAGTCTCTGGGAACCAAAACTGCAACGCGAGCCAAGGTAGCACAGGCCGGATCGGACGGCTCGGGTTTGTCGTACCCGAGGTGGATCCGGCGGGCCGTTCGTACTGCGTATCGAGTACCGGAGATCGTCGGCAGCCGCACGACGACGGGACAGCCCGCTGCCCGAGAAGCTCGGCAGACGTGCGACATCAGATGGGGAGACCTCCTGCCGTGGCTGACTTCCTGTATCGAGTGGGCCGTCGACGAGGAGTTCTCGATGCCCGGCATCGAGTCCCAGCAGGGCCTCCGAAGAGGCCCTGCTGTCGCCGGTCGCCACCCGCTCCCTGATCACGCGCTTCCTCATGGCCCCCGCCTCCGGCACCCGCCTGACCCCGCCGGAGCGCCTCGCCGACCTCACGGTCCGCGAACGCGAGGTGATGGCCCTGGCCGCCGAGGGCAGGTCAACACGGAGATCGCCGAAAACCTCACCCTCAGCCCGCTGACCGCCCCCACGCCCCTACGGCTTGCCGAAGGCCGCGACCATGAGGGATTCGGCGGTCCTGTTCATGTCCTGGCCCTTGGCGTCGGTGGAGTTGACGCTGTACACGAGGGTGCGGGAGCCGTCCCGGGTGGAGGCGATGGCGGCGTTGTACCCCCAGCGCCCGCCCGTCTTGCCCCAGACCTCGCGCCCGCCGAGCACCTTCATGGACAGACCGACGGAGTAGGCGGCCGGCTCCCCGGTCCTGACGTCGGTCACCTCCGGCAGGGTGAACATCTCCTCCAGCAGCGGCCCGCGCACGATCCGCCCCCGGAACAGGGCGCGGGTGAAGCGTTCCAGGTCCGCGGTGGTCGAGATGAGGTTGCCGGCCGCCCACGCGTCCGTCGCCCCCCACACGGAGACGTCCCGGAGCCCGGTCGTGCCGTCGTCGAGCCGCATGGTCTGGTAGCCGTGGTTGTGCGGCCCGGTGATGCGCGGGTTCGTCCCCGGGAGGTATGTGTCCCGCAGCCCCAGCGGGCCGAGCACGCGCCGGGCGACCTGTCGCTCGTAGGAGTCATGGGTGACGCGTTCGATGATCAGGCCGGCGATGGTGTACCCGATGTTGAGGTAGTGCTGCCGCTCGCCCGGTGCGAACTCGGGCTTCTTCGACGTGGCCGAGTGGACCATGTCCTCGGGGTGGTGGATCCGGAAACGGTTCGCGTACCACTCCTCGACGGTGGCGCCGGGGACGTCCGCGGCGGGGATGCCGTGGGTGTGGTTCAGGAGCTGCCGGACGGTGACGCGCGCGTACGAGGCCGGGATCAGGTCCGGCAGGTACGAGCGGGCGCTGCGGTCCAGGTCCAGGCGTCCCTCCGCGGCCAGTTGCAGGGCGACGGCGGCGGTGAAGACCTTGGTCACGGACCCGGCGCGGAAGCGGGCGGCCGGATCCGCCGGCCGTCCGGTCCGCAGGTCGTGCACGCCTGAACTGCCGTGCCAGGTCCCCTCCTTGCCGCCGACGCGCACGAGGGCGGCGGTGGCGTCGGCGGTGGGCAGGCCGGCGATGGCCGCTTCGAGGGCGGCGTGCGGGGACCGCCCCGTGGTGTCCCGCGCGGCGGCCGGTGCGGCGGGGGCGGTGGCGGCGGCCGGGAGGACGGACGGCCCGGCCGCGACCGAGACGACGAGCGCGGCGGCGGTCAGGAGGCGGGTACCGGTCTTCATGGCGAACTCCGTTGCGAGGAAGTGGCGTTGAGAGAACGGATTCATCCTCCGCGGCACAGCCGCCCCGCGGATCACCCCGGCGGGCGGTCCTGCGGCGTCACTTCCTCGCCGGGGCGGGGGAGGGCCCGGCCCCGGCCGCTCCCCCGGGCGGGGGATCCCCGGCCGCGACGAGGCCGGTCTCGTAGGCGCAGATCACGGCCTGGATCCGGTCCCTGAGGCCCAGCTTCGCGAGCACGTTGCCGACGTGCGTCTTGACGGTGTGGTCGCTGACCACCAGCGCGGCGGCGATCTCGGCGTTCGACAGGCCGCGCGCGAGCAGGAGCAGAGTCTCGCGCTCCCGGCCGGTCAGGACGTCCAGCCGTGGATCGGGCCGGCGGGTCCGGGCGGCGGCGGGCCGGGTGAACTGCTCCACGAGACGCCGGGCGACGGAGGGCGCGAGCAGCGAGTCGCCCCGGGCGACGACCCGCACGGCGTGCACGAGGTCGTCCCGGCGGACGTCCTTGAGCAGGAAGCCGCTCGCGCCCGCGTGCAGCGCGTCGTACACGTACTCGTCGGAGTCGAAGGTCGTCAGCATCACCGTCCGGCAGTCGCCGCTCCCGCTGATCACGCGGCAGGCCTCGATGCCGTCCGTCCGGGGCATCCGGACGTCGAGCAGCGCCACGTCGGGTGCGTGCCGCCGCACCGCGTCGACGGCCTCGCCGCCGTCGGCCGCCTCGGCGACGACCTCGATGTCCGGCTGCGCGTCCAGGGTCATCGCGAAGCCGCTGCGCACGAGCTCCTGGTCGTCGGCGACGACCACGCGGATCGTCATCGCCCCGCCTCCGCCGCGTCGGGCACGGGGATCCGCACCCGCACCGCGAACCCCCGCCCGTCCGCCCCGGGCCCCGTGTCCGCGCTGCCGCCGTGCGCCGCCGCCCGCTCACGCATCCCGGTGAGCCCGTGCCCACCCCGGCGGGACACGGGCCTCGGCCCCTTCCCGTCATCGGTCACCCGGACCGCCAACTCGCCACCCCCGTAGGCCAACTCCACCTGCGCCGTCCGCGCCTGCGCATGCCTGAGCGTATTGGTCAGGGCCTCCTGGACCACCCGGAAGACGGTTGCGCCGACGCCCTCCGGGACGGGCCGGACGTCCCCCACGACCCGGTACGTCACGTCGAGCCCGCTCCCGCGCACCCGGTCGAGCAACCCGGGCAGCGCGGCGAGCCCGGGCTGCGGTTCGCGCGGGGCGGCGGGGCCGGGCTCGTCACCCCCGTCCCGCAGCACGCCCAGCATGTCCCGCAACTGCGCCATGGCGTCCCGCCCGGTCGCGGAGATGGCGTCGAAGGCGGCCTCGGCCCGTTCCGGCGCGGCCCGCACGGCCACCGGACCGGCCTCCGCCTGGACGATCATCAGGCTCACGGCGTGGGAGAGGACGTCGTGCATCTCCCGTGCGATCCGGGCGCGTTCGCGCGCGGCGGCCTGTTCGGCCTCGACGCGGTGGGCCCGCTGCCGGGCGTCGGTCAGCCGCCCGAACACGTAGGCGGCGGCGAACACCATGAGGGAGAAGGTCAGTTCACGGGCGGACCGGGTGTTGAGCCAGACCCCCACGGGCACGGCGACCAGCAGGACGAGCCCGGCGAGGAGCCGCCGCAGCGGGGCCGCCAGCGCGGCGATGGTGTACGTGACGATCAGCCCGGTGTACGGCAACGGCTGCCCGGGCCCGTCGACGGCCAGCCGGTACAGGGCGTTGGCGGCCAGCACCGCGAACAGCACGCCGAGGGGCGCGCGCCGCCGCCAGACCAGGGGTACGACGGTGAGCGTGCTCAGCCCGTAGGCGGCCCAGGTCGCCGGCGGCGCCCCGGCCGCCCGCGGCACGAGGAACGGCATGGACATCGCGCCCTGGACGAGCAGCGCGACGCCGATGTCCACCAGAAGCGGATGGGTCACCGCGAGGACCCGTCCCCGCTCCCACCACCCGCGCAGTTCCCCGCGTATGCCCATGGCGACGTGTGACCCCCGTCTCGTACGGCCCGACGTCCGGAACCGTAGCGGGGCGGGCGGGGTTCAGGCGCCGGGTGCGCGGAAGGAGACGTCCCGGCGGGCGGCCTCGGGCGCAGAAGCGCCAGGCCGGACGCGGCCTGCGAGTGCGTCGACCTCGGCGGCGAAGAACGGGGCCGGGTCGAAGCCCATCCCCGTGAAGTGACCGGCGAGTTCCAGTGACAGCACGCCGTGCAGCCGGGTCCAGAAGGTCATGGCCCGGTGCAGGGCCGCGGGCGGGGCCGGATGCCCGTTCGCCCACTCCCGGTGCTCGTCGAGGTGGGTGCCGAACGGGGTGGCCGGGGCGTCCGCGTCCACCTCGGCGCAGGCGTCCAGCAGGATCGCCATGACACCGCCGGCGCGTCCCGGTGTGCGGGGCACGGCGCCGACCCCGGTGCCCTCGTCCGCCACGAGTCCGACATCGTGATCAAGGCGCCGCTGCGCACGGTCTGGACGCTGCAGACGGACGTCGAGGGCTGGCCCGTGTGGCAGCCGCCGGTCACCTCGATGCGGGCCCGCTGCGGAAGGGCTCGCGGTTCCGCTGGACGACCCCGGCACCCGCCACCCCGACGACCCCCGCCACCACCCTCGAGATCACGTCCACGGTCCGGCAACTGCGGCACCAGGACTGCATCCTGTGGAAGGGACCCGCGATCGGCGAGGGCCTGCGCATCGACGAGGGCGTCCACCTGTGGACCTTCCGGAAGGCCGAGGGCGGTGTGCGCGTCCACACCGAGGAGACCTGGACCGGCGACCAGGTCGAAGCGGACGTCCCCACCGCCACCGAGGCCCTCGGCCGGGGCCTCGACACCTGGCTGCGCGACCTGAAGGCCACCGCCGAGGCGCGCTCCGGCGGCCGTCCTCAGTGACGCACCAGCTTCTCGAAGAAGAACTCGTGCTTGAGGAACGACGTCGTGTGCTCCGCCCCCGGATACGGCGGCACCAGCGGGGCGGCCTGGAAGAGCCGCCAGCCGTCCTCCAGGGCGCCGACCCCCGTCTCGTACGGGGGTTCGTCGCTGTCGCCGGTCGTCGGGCGGGTCGAGCCGGTGCCGTCGTATCGGGCCCAGCCGACCACCCGGGAGTCGAGGGCGGAGGTGTCGAGGTAGAGGACGAGGACCTGTTGCCGGGTGGTGGTCATGCGGTGCTCCTCAGGGTGGCGTGCGCGGCGGACACGGCGGGCCGGTTGGCGATGCGGGTGGCCCAGTGCTCGATGTCGAAGCCGGGGTCGCCGGACAGGGAGCGCCACAGCAGAACCCGGTTGTGGATCTCCAGCCGGCCGGTGGCCTGCTCGTACCAGGGGAAGGAGCGGCCCAACTCCTCGCGGACGGCGGGGGAGTCCAGGTCCCGCGTGTCCCACAGCCGCACCTGCGGCACGGTCGGGTTGAAGCGGATCTTGTACATGTGGCGGACGGTGTCGCTGTCGTTGCGCCGCCCGCCGTGCCAGATGCCGTGGTGCAGCAGGAGCACGGTCCCGGCCGGGCAGGTCAGCCGGGTCTGGCCGCGCAGGTTCTGATAGCGGCCGGTGTCGGACTCGTTGGTGCGGCGCAGGTGGCTGCCCGGGACGACGAGCGTGCCGCCCATGTCGGCGGTCACCTCCTGCGGGTAGTACATGAGCTGCACGTCGAACGCGTCGGGCCGCACGTCGATGAGGGCGTCGGCGTGCAACGGCTGGGCGCTGCCCTCATGGGGCGGGCGGGTGTGGAGGAAGTGGTGGTCGACGTCCGGATCCGGCCCCACCAGGCTCTCCAGGGCGCCCGCGACCACGGGCAGTTCGATGAGCCGACGGGTGAAGGAACCCTCGGGGAACGCCGCCGGTACGGGAGTGCCGTACGGCACGGCGGGCATCGCTCCGGCGGCGAAGACCGCGAGCGCATCCTCGTTCATCTCCTGGGGCACGACGCCGTCCAGGCGCAGGAAACCATGGGCCGTGAACCGTGCCACCTCGGCCGAGCTCAGCAGCTGTTTCGTGGTTGACATGACGCAACCGTAGAAGCGGGGAGGCGGGCTGTCGTGGGTCGTAATCGGCAACCACTGGTAACTTTCCACCATGCCTGCCTCCGTGGAACTGCCCCTCGACGTGCCGCCGGACCTGGTGCACGCGGGTGTGGGCGTGCACGGCTCGGCCGGCCCGCACGAGGTCTTCCGCCTCCCGCACCTGTGGCAGCTGCACCTCTACGGCTACTCCGGCACCCTGGAGTTCGACGGCGCCCGGCACCCGATCCGCCCCGGGCACCTCAGCCTCGTGCCGCCCGGCACGGAGGTGCACTTCCACTACGGCGCCGCGCGCTGCGAGCACCTGTACGCCCACTTCCGGCTGCCCGGCGACGGGGAGCGGCGGCGGCTCCCGGCGATGCAGGACGCCGGGGCGGACGCGGCGGTGCTGAGCGCGCTGCTGCGCCAGACGATCACGGCCTGCGCGCAGTCCCCGGCCCGGGCCTCCGCGGAACTGTGGACGGTGCTGTGGCGCACGACCGGCCTGACCGAGGCCGCCGCGCCGCCCTCGGGGCCCCGGCACCCGGCGCTGCGCGCGGCCGTCGCCCACATCGAGGAGCACCTGGCCGATCCGCTGAGCGTTCCCGGCATCGCCCGGGTCGCGGGGGTGTCGCACACTCACCTGACCCGGCTGTTCCGCGAGGACACCGGGCACACGGTCGTCGGCTACGTCCGGCGCCGCCGTATGGAGCGCGCCCGCCACCTGCTCGTCGCCTCGACCCTGGCGATCCCGGCCGTCGCGGCGACGGTCGGCATCCCCGACCTCCAGGCCTTCAACAAGGCCTGCCGCAAGGAACTCGGCGCGTCCCCACGCGCCGTACGGCAGGCCGCGGGGGCGTGAGGGCCGCGGCGCTCCTCCGTCGGCTCCGCAGAACTCGTGTGCGGTCAAGGGCTGTTGCCGTGCGCCGGGATTCTTCCTGGTCGGCGTCGCCCTGTCCGGCGAGGTCGCCGAGGGCGCCGGCGGCCTCCTCGCCCGCCCCGCCCCTGAGCCGGGAACGGCTGTCCGGATTGGCTGTTCTCCGCGGCGGGGCCCGCTGGCACCCTGGCGAGCACCCCGGGCACCGGCGGGGGAGACCGGGGGAGAATTCCGTCCAGGAGGACCGGAAGGAAGCGCCAGCATGATCGAGTGGAAGCCCCTGGGCACCGGAGCCAGGCCCGTACCCCAGCCCGTGGCCACGCCGCTGGTCTGGGCCGGGGCCGGGGGTGGCGCGCTGGCGCTGGTGGCGCTCCTCAACACCGTGGTCGGGCCGGACCGGCCCGGCCTGGCCCTGCTCGCGCTGTCCGTGCTGGCCGCACTGCTGGGCCTGTGCGCACGCTTCACGGCCGCCCCCGGCACGGCCCTCCTGTGCTGGCTGTTCCTCAACGGCTTCGCCATACCGCCCGCGGGCGTGCTCACCTGGGCCGGTGACCGCGACACCTCCTGGCTCGCCTGCCTGCTCACCGCCGCCCTCGTCGGCACCGGTCTGGCCCGTGTCGTCCACGCCCGCGCCGCCTACCGCCGCCTGGTTCCCTCCCGCGCCCGCATGGATCCCACGAGGGTCGAGGGGCCGTACGACCCCTGACGCCGGAGCGGCCGGCGGCATGGCCGAGACCCCCAGGCCGTCGTCGACGCCGACCGCCTCTGAGGCTTGCCCCGGCCATGGTCACCGGCCAGAATGGTGACGTGAATCTCGACCACGTCTTCGTCTGCGGGAACCCGGCCCTCGACTTCGCCGCCACGCTCCGCGCACGCCGTTCGGCGCGCTTCGAGGTGCTCGTGACGCCGGACCGGCTGAACGCCTGGTACGTGGAGTCCGGGCTGGTCGACGCGGTCTCCCCGGGCCAGGAGGCCGACGTCGAGCGGGCGAGGGCCGTCCGGGAAGCGGTCTACCGCCTGGTCACCGCCCGCCGGCTCGGGGAGGAGTACGACAGGGCGGCGCTGACCGTCCTGAACAACGCGGCGCGCACGCCGCCCGCCGTCCCCCAGCTCACCCCGTCGGGGCGCTGGACGCAGGCGACGCCGGACGAGGCCCTCTCCCTGGTGGCGCGGCACGCCGTCGAGCTCCTGAGCGGCCCGGACGTGCCCCTGCTCAAGGAGTGCGAGAACCCGGAGTGCACGCGTACCTACATCGACCGCTCGCGGGGCATGCGGCGCCAGTGGTGCGGGATGGACTCCTGCGGCAACAAGATCAAGGCCGCCGCGTACCGCGCCCGCAAGAAGACCGCGGCGGCCCGCTGAGTCAGGGAGCCGCCGCCGTCCGCCCGCACACCCCGCCCCGGTGGGGCGGTCGTCAGCCGCCGACGTACCAGCTGAATCCGCCGTTGCTGCTGGCCACGGCCAGGAGTATCAGCCACAGCACCACGTCGACGATGCCGAGGATGATGCCGGCCTTCGCCATTCCGGCACCGTTCCTGACCGACGCCTGACGCCTGGCGACGGCACCGAAGACGATGGCCAGCGGACCGAGGATGATGTTCAGGAAGAACAGGCCGATGATGCCGCAGCACAGGCTCGCGATCGCCAGGCCGTTGGTACGCGAACCGGAGGACGCGGCAGAGGAACCGCCGTAACTCGCCATGGAAAACTCCCAGTTGTCGATGGCACGGACCGAACGGGCCGCACTCTCCTCACTTTCGACTTGTTTTGTTCGAATGCCCCTCAGCGGCGTTCCCATGACTACCGATTCGGCGGAGACCGCCGTCAGTTCTCCCGCACCAGTCCGGCGACGTGCGCGGTGACCGTGTCGAGGATGCCCGTCCAGGCCGAATCGTCGCCCAGGACGAGGTAGTTGAGCGTCAGGCCGTCGGTCATGGCGGCCAGGTAGCGGGCCAGGACGGGCACGGGCACGCGCAGCCGCAGTCCCATGGCCTGCCGCAACTGGTCGATGAGTTCGGTGTACGTCTCGGCGTACAACGCGTACTGACGGCGCGCCAGGTGTTCGAAACCGGGCTGGCGCAGGGCGTACTGCGTGAGCTCGTAGGTGAGCATGTGCTCGTCCGGGTGGGCGCGGACATGGTCCCAGTACGCCTGGAAACCCGCCCGGACGGTCTCCTCCAGGGTGGCTCTGGGGCGCAGTGCCTCCTTCACCACCGTCACGTAGTGCCCGGTGATGGTGGTGATCACGGACTCGATCAGCTGCTGCTTGGAATCGAAGCAGTAGTGGAAGACGCTCAGCGAGACGCCCGCCTCGGCGGCGATGGACCGGGTCGTCGTCCGGTGGACGCCGTCCCGGGCCATCGCCCTGATCGCCGCTTCGGTGAGCTGTCGCCGCCGCTCGGCGGACGGCAACCGTGCCATGGAACCCCTCTCGTGCCCGTCAGCCGCCGTGGACGCCGACCTCGTAGAGGGAGTAGCCCCAGCCGGTGCCGCGCTCCAGGCCGTGGACGCGGACGTAACGGGCCGGTGTACCGGCGAAGCGCGCGGTGTCCAGACCGCCGTCACCCGCGGTCGTGGTCCAGGCGGTCCGCCAGGTCGTGCCGTCGGTGGACAGCTCGATCCGGTACGACTTCGCGTACGCCCGCTCCCAGTCGAGGGTGACCCGGCCGACGGTCCGCGGGGAGCCGAGGTCGACCTGGTACCACTGGTCGTCGCTCCAGTCGCTCGCCCAGCGGGTGGAGCGGTCGCCGTCGACGGCCCGGTGCGGCTTGTAGCTCGTGAACAGGCTCCACTCCGAGGAACTGGCCGAAGTGGCCGCACCGGCCGCGAGGTTGGCGCCCGGTTCGTGCTTCTCGGCGGCCGCCCAGGTACCGAGGTAGGACTCCGCGCCCCGGAACAGGTCGTCGACGGTGTCCTGGCCGCCGACCCGGCGGATGTCCTCGATCCAGTCCGGTACCAGGCCGTAGTGGGCGGCGCCGTCGGTGTTCAGGTCCCAGGTGCGCTCACCGGTGGTCTGCCGGTCGATGACCGAGCCGCCGTCGACGCTCTTGAACGGGTAGGTGACCTTGTTCGGCGCGTCCGCCCCGCGCGGTCCCGGCCAGCCGCCGACGCCGTTCATGTCGGTGCCGTAGCCGTAGCCCACGCCGTACTTGTCGCGCAGGGCCTCGGTGCGCTTCGCCTCCGCGATGAAGCCCTCGGAGCCGTGCATGTACTGGGCGATGAATCCGCCGAGGCCGTAGACCCGCTCGGTCCAGTCCATGTCCATCCAGCTGTGCGAGGAGAGCACGCCCGGGTAGGACTCGGCCTCGAAGATGTCGAGCACCCGGCCGGTGGCCTTGACGCTCATGTGGTCGATCTCCAGCATCATGCCGCGCTTCATCATGCCGCGTACCGCGTACTCGCCGAGGTCGGTGAGCCCTCGCACGTTGCACTGCGCGTCGGCGCTGTACGTCGGGACCTCCTCGCCCGCCGGGAGCTTCTTCTCGGCCGCGGGCGCCGCAGCGTTGCCGATCGGGTTGTCGTGCTGCGGGCCCTTGCACGTCTCGGTCTTCCAGTAGGTGCCGGTCGACAGGAACTGCCCGACGTTGATGGCCGTGCCGAGCGAGCCCGAGTCGAACCGCACCCCGCACAGGGCGTTGTCGAACTTGTGGCACAGGAACATGCTGCGCACGCCGAGCGAATGGAGCTCGTCGAGCCCCTTGTCGATGTCCGCCCTGCTGCACTGCGCGATGTCCAAAACCTGCTTGCAGCCGAACGGTTCGGAGGTCTCGACACCCATGACGACGGCCAGCTTGCCCTGCTCGATGACCCGGCGGGCCTGCGCGCTGTCGGTGACGACCCGGAACCAGCCCTTGCCGGGGCCGCCGTACATCTTGTCGACGAACGCCTGCATGTCGTACGTCAGCTTGGCCTGGAGCCGGATGGACGTCATCTCGTCGCAGGGACGGTCCTTGAAGAAGTACACCGAGCAGATCACGCCGTTGGTGACGAGGTCGTTGACCAGCACCCGCTGGCCGCCGCGCCAGGCCCGCTCGACCCAGGCGTAGTAGTTCTGCTGGTGGGTCAGCGAGTCGTGCCGCGGCCAGTCCTTGAAGGTGGGCCAGCCGTTCGGGTCGTGCTTGCCGTCGCCGCCGTTGGTGATGAAGTCGAAGATCGCGAGCGAGCCGTCGGGGTAGTGCTCCGGGCAGTCCTTGAGCGCGTCTGCCACACCCTGTTCGGAGAAGGCCTTTCCGCAGATCAGACGGCCGCCGAAGGCCTCGTTGGAGAAGATGTGGTCGTGCGCGTCGACGAACCCGCGCACCTCGCCCCTGGCGTTCGTGCCGGTGAAGGGCTCGCCCGTGACGTCGATCCGGGAGTCCGGGGCGGGCCGTGCGGTCGGCTCCCACCAGTCGTTCCCGGCGGCCGCACTCGGGGTGGGGCCGAGCGCGATCGACAGCACGAGTAGGAGGAGCGACACCACGGTGACGTTCTTGCGTCGGCGGTACGGGCGTCCGGAACCGGTCACAGCCCACGTCCCTCGGTCGGCGGATCAGCGAGACCCTCTTGTCATGACCTCGCAAAGTGTGCGACGAGAATCGCCACTTCCGCTCGACGAGTCAAGGGTCCGGGACGCTTGACCTGGTGACGGGGGACGGGTTCACCACGGGCGGACCCCCCGTACCGGCCGGAGTCACAACAAACCCCAGGCCGCCGGCCTGGGGTGACGAGGAGCGGGTGAGGGCCGCGCTCGACTCGGGCGGTGATCGGCTGCGGGCGGTCAGCTCGGACCGGCGTCCGCGCCACCGGACGCTTCGCGCGCCGCGCGGCGGTACTCGGCGTTGATGCGCTGGGCTTCCTCGAGCTGGTCCTCGAGGATGACGATGCGGCAGGCGGCCTCGATCGGGGTTCCCCTGTCGACGAGCTCGCGGGCGCGGGCGGCGATCCGCAGCTGGTAGCGGGAGTACCGGCGGTGCCCGCCCTCCGAGCGCAGCGGCGTGATCAGGCGCGCCTCGCCGATGGCGCGCAGGAAGCCGGGAGTGGTACCGAGCATCTCTGCGGCCCGGCCCATGGTGTAGGCCGGGTAGTCGTCGTCGTCCAGACGATCGCTGAGCGGGGTATCTGCTGGCATGTCACCTCGTAGTGCAACGCGTCGAGGGGCCCTGGTGCCGTACGGCACCAGGGCCCCGAAGGAAATTGAACACCATCTGTCGGCCCTCATGCGGTGCCGACCTTCTGTTTCCGCTACCCGGCCCGGCTGCGGGAGGGGTGCGGGGATCGCGGCTGCGTGACCGGGGACCACCATCCAATCGGGGTCTTGCGGTACCCGGACCGAGAGCTGCCCGGCCGGGCGATCCTGATGGCGTCTGCTCCTCCGTCCTTCTTCCGGTTCTCGTCTGACCATGTCTACGAGAAGAAGACTAACCACGGCGAGCGGCAATGTCTACTCTGGCAAAGATAGATTTTTGAGTCCGGCCGAAAGAGGCATCCTCTGCCGTCCATCGCCCCGCGACACGCCGATGAGGGCCCTGCCGACGCGCGTCGGCAGGGCCCTCACGGGTTCTGGTGGCGGTGATCCGCCGGTGTCTCACTCCTCCGGGACGTCCCGGAGACGGACCCGGTCCGTGTAGACCGGCGTGTTCCGCAGCGCGGTGAGCCGGGCCAGGGTGACCAGGCCCGTGCTCTGGTCGTCCCCGTCGCAGAGGACGAGGTGGTCGACCTGAGCGCCGGCCATGAGGGACAGCGCCACCTCGACCGTCATGTCGTCACGGATCAAAGGGGCGTGGGCGGCGGGGTGCTGCGTCCGGACCGGCGTCATGGGGTCTCCTGCCGAGGGGGGAATGTTCTGGTGGGTCCGGGACCTACGCGGCCGAGCCGGATCCGGTGCGCCGCTGTGCCCTGGGCCGCGCCGCCTCACCGGCGGGGCGGCGCCTCCGACGGCCGCGGGACGCAGCGGACGAGCCGCGGGGGCGTTCCGCGGACGGCGCGGGGATGACGACCGGGACGCCGGAAGGAGCCTGGGCGCCCGTGATGCGGTTCAGCTCCGCCTCGCCGGAACGCACCTGGGCGATCCGGGGCGTGATGCCCGCCGACGACATCAGCCGGCTCATCCCGCGACGCTGGCCCGGGGTCACCAGGGTGACCACGCTGCCGGACTCGCCGGCGCGCGCCGTGCGGCCGCCGCGGTGCAGATAGTCCTTGTGGTCGACGGGCGGATCCACATTGACGACCAGGTCGAGGTTGTCGACGTGGATGCCGCGCGCCGCGACGTTCGTCGCCACCAGGACCGTCACGTCCCCCTTCTTGAACTGGGTGAGGGTCCGGGTGCGCTGGGGCTGGGACTTGCCGCCGTGCAGGGCCGCGGCACGCACACCGCTGCTCAACAGGTGCTGGGTCAGCCGGTCCACCGCGTGCTTGGTGTCGAGAAACATGATCACCCGGCCGTCCCGCGCCGCGATCTCGGTGGTGGTCCGGTGCTTGTCGGCGTCGTGCACATGGAGGACGTGGTGCTCCATCGTGGTGACCGCACCCGCGGACGGGTCGACGGAGTGCACCACCGGGTCGTGCAGGTAGGTGCGGACCAGCCGGTCGACGTTGCGGTCCAGGGTGGCCGAGAACAGCATCCGCTGCCCGCCCGGCCGCACCTGGTCGAGCAAGGCGGTGACCTGCGGCATGAACCCCATGTCGGCCATCTGGTCGGCCTCGTCCAGGACGGTGACGCCGACCTGGTCCAGACGGCAGTCGCCCCGGTCGATGAGGTCCTTGAGGCGGCCGGGCGTGGCGACGACGATCTCGGCGCCGGTGCGCAGCGCGTTCGCCTGCCGGCCGATCGGCATGCCGCCGACCACCGTGGCGAGCCGCAGGCTCACGGAGCGGGCGTAGGGGGCGAGCGCGTCGGTGACCTGCTGGGCGAGCTCGCGGGTGGGCACCAGGACCAGGGCGAGCGGCTGCCGCGGCTCGGCGCGCCGCCCCGCCGTACGGGCGAGCACGGCGAGGCCGAAGGCCAGGGTCTTGCCAGAGCCGGTGCGGCCACGGCCGAGCACGTCACGACCGGCCAGGGAATTCGGCAGGGTCGCGCCCTGGATGGGGAACGGCGCGGTCACACCTTCGTGGCCGAGTGTGGCCAGCAGCCCCGCGGGCATGGCGAGATCGGCGAACGACTCGACGGCGGGCAGCGGGGGCGTGACGGTCTTCGGCAGGGCGAACTCGCCTTGCGGAGCCCGGCGGTTTCCGTAGCTCTGGGAACGGCGCGGACCACCGGACCGGCGGTTGCCGCCATCGCCGCCGCCTCCGGGGAAACGGTCACGGGTACGGGATGTGTGGGCACGCTTCATGCGGGACCTTCCTTGACGGGCGCGTGGCAAGGAAATCCCGCAGCAGTTGAACGGCGCAGGGAGAATCTCGAGACGAGCCGAAGTCGATGCGGCCGGGTCGGGCCGTCGGGAAAAAAGCGAGCCGGGGCCCGCACCCCTTCAGGTGCGGGCCCCGGCTGCGGAATATGCGCGAGCGCCGATGTCAGGCGGGCACGATGTTCTCGGCCGTCGGGCCCTTCTGGCCCTGCGCGATGTCGAACGACACCTTCTGGCCCTCGAGCAGCTCGCGAAAGCCCTGGGCGGCGATGTTCGAGTAGTGGGCGAAGACGTCAGCGCCGCCGCCGTCCTGCTCGATGAAGCCGAAGCCCTTTTCAGAGTTGAACCACTTCACGGTACCGGTAGCCATTTTGTTTCTCCTTCGGAGGCGGTTTCAGGAATTCACACCGTGCGAATTCCGTGTCGCCGTGATGATTACCCCGTAGGAAATGAACCTTCTGGCAACCACACCTGCAACTGACATCGACAGTAGCACGGGGGGTTCGGCCGAGTGTCGTACGGAAATTCCGGTCCGTCGGATGATCGAAGAATAGTCTTCGGGCCCCGCTCCTATTTCTCATTTTGCGGGCACAGATATTGCCCTTCGCGGGCGCGGACCTTCCTGTCGCGCCCCCGTGTGCCGGCCCTGTGACCTCCGGCGACGGGAGATGCGCCGCTGCCGTCGCCGTCGCCGGGCGGCGGGGTGGCGGGCCCGCCGGAACGCCTCTGTCGCGACGAAGGTCACATCACCCGTTGGGCCGTATCCCGGGCCGTGCCCTACGGAACATGTCGCCGATCGGACCAGGCGAGCGCACCCGGGAGAGAGACGGGTGAGGGGCTACCACGGCACCTCGCCCTCGTCGTCGAAGAAGCCGCCGGTCGGTCCGTCGTCGGGCAGCGTCGCCAGCCGGATCGCGACCGCGGCGCCCTGCTCCGGGGTGCGGACGCCGCGAAACCCGTTGAGGTCGGTCGCGCAGTAGCCGGGGCAGGCCGCGTTGATGAGGATGTTCGTGCCCTCCAGCTCCTTGGCGTACTGGACGGTGACGGCGTTGAGGAACGTCTTGGAGGGCGTGTAGGCGGCGGCGATCGGGCCCGTGTCGCTGCCGGGCGTGGTCTGCCGGGTCAGTGACCCCACGCCGCTGGACATGTTCACGATCCGCGGGGACGACGAGCGGCGCAGCAACGGCAGCATGGCGTTGGTGACGCGGATGACGCCGATCACGTTGGTCTCCACGACGGTCCGCACCGTCGCCGGGTCGACCGAGGTGGGCATCTGCGGCACGGCGCCCGTGATCCCCGCGTTGTTGACCAGTACGTCGAGGCGTCCCGCGCTGTCCCCGAGCAGTGCGGCGGCGCCCGCCACGCTCGCGTCGTCGGTCACGTCGAGCGGCACGCCGAACGCGTCGACGCCGGCCGCCCGCAGTTTCGCCACGGCGGTCTCGCGCCGCTCCCGGTCCCGGGCGCCGACCCCGACCCGCCACCCGAGGGCTCCCAGGCCGGCCGCGATCTCGTATCCGATTCCCTTGTTCGCGCCGGTCACCAGCGCGATCGTCTGTTCGCTCATGCGGTCGATCCTGTCCGGGGCCGGTGCGGTGCGGCCAACACCGATCGGGTGGGCGGCGATACCGCACGGGTATCGGCCCAGCTCGCGGCAGTACCATCGCGGCGTGGAGACAAGGGAGTTGCGGTACTTCGTCGCCGTCGCCGAGGAGCTGCACTTCGGGAGGGCCGCGCAGCGGCTCGGGATCGCGCAGCCTCCGCTGTCCCGGGCGATCGGGCAGCTCGAACGGCGCCTGGGGGCCACGCTGCTGGAGCGCGGCAGCCGCGCGGTCACCCTGACGGAGGCCGGGGCGGTGCTGCTGCGGGAGGCCCGCGCGGCGCTGGCGGCCGTCGAGGCCGCCGAACGCCGCACCCGCCGGGCCGCTCTCGCCCCCGCGGGCCAGGCCGGCGTGGTCCTCGCCACGAAGGCCGGCGCGTCCAGCGAGCTGCTGGCGAAACTGCTCGACGCCTACGCCGCCGAGCCCGACGCGGTCACCGTCGATCTGCTCCTGTGCGGCATGGGCGAGCAGGGCCCGATGCTGCGCGACGGCCGGGCCGACGTGGCGCTGCTGCACCTGCCGTTCGACACCACGTCAGGTCTCGACACCGAAGAGCTCTGCACGGAGGAGCAGGTCGCGATCCTCCCGGCCGGCCACCCCCTCACCGACCGGCCCCGGTTGCGCACGGCCGACGTCACCGGTCTGCCTGGCCTGCCCATGCCGCGCTGGCCCGGGCCCGACGGCACCTACCCGGCCGGTCCCGGCCCCGAGGCCCGTGACCACGCCCAGCTGCTCCAGCTGATCGCCCTCGGCCGTGCCTGCTGGATCGCACCGGAGTCCTGCCGGTCCCAGCTGCGCGAGGGCCTCGCCGCGGTGCCCGTACAGGACGCGCCGACGGTCACGACCGTGATCGCCTGGCCGCCCCACAGCCGTTCCCGGGGAGTCGCGGGGCTGGTCCGCACGGCGGTGCGGGTGAGTGCGTGAGAGGGACGGCGCCGCGTGGCGGACGTGGCCGGACGACAGGGTCGCCGCGCCGCATCACTCCGTTAGCATGTTCGAACTCGCGGTGGTCCCGCCATCGCTCACCATCGACCCAGCCATTCGGATGAATCGGCCAAAAGATTGATATCCAGGGCATCGCGGGTGTTTTCCCGACTAAGTGGCATGACCGCGGGGGGCGCGTCTCGCCACCGGCGTGCGGCGCTGTGGGGCACGGCGGGCGTGGTGGCCCTCGCCTTCCTCGTCGCTCTGGAGATCGCCGCCCGCGGCCACGGCGAGCCCGGGCCGCTCACCACCCAGGTGGAGGCCCTCGTCTTCGCCCCCAAGCCGGGGCCGCTGTACGGCGGTCTGGCGTTGATGATGGTGGTGCTCACCTGGCGGCAGCGGTTCATCGCGGCCGGCGCCGCGCTCGGGATCGACGCCGTCCTCCTGCTGGTGCGCTGGGCGGCCGGCGCCGAGGCGGCCGAGGGCCACTCCCTGGGCACCGGTGCGTTGTGGGTGATGCTCGGGTTCGGCGTCGTCGCCGTCACGCGCCGCAGCGGCGCCGAACGCGTCCTGCTGCTGAAGGGCGTCGGCCTGGGTCTGCTGCTGGTGGCCGCCCGCAAGACCGGCGACACCTGGCTGTTCATCACGGCGAAGACCCGTCCGACCGTGCTCGACCAGTACGTCGCGACCGCCGACCACGCGCTGGGCAACCCGTCGTGGCTGGCGGGCCGGATCGTGGAGGCCACCGCCCCGTTCAGCACCCACCTGCTCCAGCTGGTCTACGGCCAGCTCGCGGTGGCCGCGGTCGTCGTCGCCCTCTACCAGCTGCGCGACGTGGCGGCCGAGCGCCGCTTCCCGAGCCATCACCTGGTGCGCACCTTTCTGGTGATCGGCCTTCTCGGGCCGGGCATCTACATGCTCTTCCCGGTGGTCGGACCGGTCTTCGCCTACGGCCCGGGCGCCTCGGGCACCGGCGGTGTGCAGTGGGCGGCGGCGAACCTGTGGCCGCACACGCCGCTGCCGGTCGGTGTCCCGGAGCCGATGACGTACGACGGGATCACGCCGCGCAACTGCATGCCCAGCCTGCACACGGCGTGGGCCGTCGCGATCTTCGTCCACACCCGCCGGGCCCCGCGGCTCCTGCGGTTCGCGGGCACGTTCTGGCTGGTCGTCACACTCGCCGCGACCTTGGGATTCGGCTACCACTACGGCGTGGACCTCGTCGCCGGGGTGGTCTTCGCCCTCACCATCGAGGCCGCACTCCGCGCGCACGACCGGGGCTGGGACCGGGCGGGCTTCCGGCTGGTCGCCTACGGCACGACGCTGTTCGCCGCGCTCCTGGTGTCGTACCGCTACCTGCCGATGCGCATGGCCGCCGTCCCGGAGGTCTCCGGGCCTCTCCTCCTCCTGGCGATGGCGTCGGTGATCTACGGCTACGTACGGGTCACCGCCCGCTGGGCACCCACCCCGGCCCCGCCGTCCCCCACCGCCCTCACCCCGACCGTCCCCGCCCAGGCCCCCGCCGAGACACTGGGCGACCACGAGGACCCGGAAACGGACACCGAGCGAAGGGACGCGGTCCCGGGGTGACCCTTGGCGCACCAGACCTACGGTGCCTCATCCGGTGTCGATCAGTAACTGCGCGGCGTTCATCGACGGTAGTTGCCCTTGTCCTCGAGGAGCTCAAGGTCGAAGGCGCCCTCGGACGACGCCGCCCGCAGGCGGGTGAGCGCCAGAGCGCGTCGCCGGTTCCCCGGCATCCCGTGCAAAGCGGTGTTCAGCGTCTCCTTCTTGGTGCTGGTCCCGAGGGTCCTGGTCCCGTCCGGAAGTGTCGCGGTCACGCGAGCCGGCCCGCCGCGTGGAGTGCGTCGAAGGCCAGCCCGTCGATGGCCGAGACGCGGGCGCGGTCGGTGTAGCGGAACCAGGCCTTCTCGGCGATCTCCCGTGAGGGGGTCAGCCGGCCGTGGTGGTCGGCGGTGTAGCAGATCATTCTGAAGGGGTCGTGATCCGGATGGCCCTCGCCGATCTCGAACGTGCCGAAGTGGGCCATGGAACCGGGGTCGATCGCCGCCCGCAGTTCCTCGTCGATCTCCCGCACCAGCGTCTCGCGGTCGGACTCGCCGGGCTCACGGTGACCGCCGGGGAGGTAGAAACGGTCTCTGCCGTGACTGCGCGTCACCAGCACCAGAGCGTCCCGGACCAGGACCCACGCCACCTTCTCCGGCACACCGTCGCCTTCGGCCATGGCGGGACCGTACCGGAGGGCTGCCTGCGCAGGTGCCCTCACTCGGGGATTTTCAGCCCCAACTCCACTGCCAGCCCCGCGGTGTCGTGGACCACGCGGGTCGCGGCGGACAGGCGGCCGGCCGGGGTCAGGGCCGCGTAGCCGATGCTGGTCATGCCCGCGGCCTTCGCGGCGTCGACTCCGGGCACGCTGTCCTCGACCACCACCGCGTGGGCGGGGTCGACTCCCATCCGGACCGCCGCGTGCAGGAAGAGATCCGGCGCCGGCTTGCCCCGGGTGACGTCGTCCGCGCAGTACACCCGGCCCTCGAAGAAGGACGCCAGCCCCGTGACGCGCAGGCCGAGGGCGAGCCGGTCCCGGGGCGAACTCGACGCGACGCAGAACGGGGTGCCGCGCAGAGACAGGGCCCGCAGGACCTCCGCCATGCCGGCGACCGGACGCAGGTCCCGCTCGAAGGCCTCGATCAGCCGGGCCCGGTAGTGCCCGGTGAACCCCGTCGGCAGCTCCCGCCCGGTCTCGGCCCTGAGCATGGCCCGGACGCGGTCCAGGGTGCCGCCCATGTAGCGGCGCACGCTGTCCTCGTACGAGGTGGGGAACCCGGCCTCCGTGAGCAGCGCCGCCAGCACGCGGTTGGCGATCGGCTCGGAGTCGACGAGCACGCCGTCGTTGTCGAAGATCACCAGATCCGCGTCGGCCGGGTCCCGCAGCGGTCGCGGCGCGGGTGCCGTCCCCGCCGCCCAGGTGGGGTACGGACGGCCGTGCAGGCAAGCGTTGTCGTACCGCAGGTCGGTGGTGACCTCCTCGGTGACCCACTCGGGCAGGTCGACCACGTCCGCCGCGTCCTCGGCATCCAGCTCCGCCAGCACCAGACCGGCGTTGGAGCCGTAGAACTCGTCCACGGTCCAGCCGTCGAAGCGCCCGCCCAGATAGTGCCGCTTCTTCTGCACCAACGGCTGCGGACACAGCCGCGCGAGGATCTCCTCGGCGTCCGCCAGCGGCACCGGGTACTCGAACTCGGCCCGGCGCGCCCCGTCGCGGGGGCCCTTGACGGTGAGGACCGCCTCGGCGCCGTCGGTGATCCGCACTCGCACCGCGCGCCCGGGTTCGGCGGACATGTACCCCTGGCGGACCTCCCGGGTCCGCACCACCGTCTCGCGCCAGCCGCGGCCGACGAGGAACTTCCGCTCCGTCTCCACCCCCATCAGGCGATGCCGTTCAGCGCCGTCTCGAAGACCTCCGCGAAGAAGTCCAGTTCGCGCTCCCCGATGACGAGCGGGGGGTGCACGTTGATGACGTCCGGCGCCATACCGGTCGTCGCGACGAGGACACCGGCGTCCGGGTGCCCGGACCGGAACAGGTGCCGCATCCGGCCGGCGTGCGGTCCGGTGAGGACGATACGCGCGGTGCCGCCCATCGCGTCCACACCCCGTACGAGGTCCGGATGCCGCGCGGCGACCTCGGTGAGCCGGCCGCGCATGGCCTCCTCCAGCCGCAGGACGTCCTTGTCGACCGTCGTCCACCGCTCCCAGCGGTCCAGCACCGTGTCCACGACGGCGAGGGCGCTCGGGATGCCGATGTACGTGGAGGAGTGGCTGCCGGGCCGGTACCGCTCGGGGCTGCCGAGCGGCTCGCGGGACCACACCATGCTCAGCGCCGCACCGCCGTTGGCCAGACCCTTGCTGGTGACGACGATGTCCGGGGTCACCCCGGAGCGCTGGAACCCCCAGCGCGGCCCCACCCGGTGCATACCGGTGAAGATCTCGTCCGCGATGACCACCGCCCCCTGCTCCCGGGCGTGATCCACGGCGGCGCGCAGCAGTTCGTGGTCGGGTTCCACCATGCCGCCCACGTTCTGGACGGACTCGAAGACGAACGCCGACACCTTCCGGCCGAAGTCCCGCCCCCCGACGCCGCTCAGCTCGGATCCCCACCGGGTGACGGCCTCACGGCAGCCCGGCCCGCAGCCGGCTCCCGCCACGGCGTGCGGGCACCGCTGCGAGTCCGGGCTCGGGAGCCGGACCACCTCCAGCCCCCACGCGGCGAGCAACTCCCGGTAGCGCGGGCTGGAACTGAGCATGCTGGTCACGCCGGAGCGGCCGTGGAAGGCGCCCTCGAAGACGACGATCGTGCCCGGGCCGTTCGCGGCGAAGGCGATGCGCAGGGCCGTCTCCATGGCCTGCGCTCCGCCGAGGTCCAGCTCCACCCGGCCGGGCGTGCCCAGCACGTCGGACACGAGCGGTTCCAGCCGGGAGAGCACCTTGAGCCGCAGCTCCGACTCGGCGAAGGAGGGCAGGGCGGGCAGCTGTTCGCAGCGCCGCATCGCCTCCTGCAGCAGGGTGGCGTCGTAGCCGAAGGCGACGGTGCCGTTGGCGGCCTCCGCGTCGAGGTACCGGCGCCCGTCGTGCGCGGTCAGCCAGCTGCCCGAGCCGGAGACGAAACGGGGGACGTCGGGTTCGCGGTAGACCAGGTTGCCCGCCCCGGCGTAGGAGGGGATGCGCTCGTCGGCGAGGTCGGTCATGTCTGGGTCTCTCCGGTCAGTCGCCGTCCGCCGAGCTCGGTCGGCTCTCCGTCCACCACCACGACCCGGCTGCCGTCGCGGTGTTGCTGGTCCGACAGGGCGAGCCGCCCCGCCGCGAACGCCTCCACCGACCACCGCAGACACGGCCGGTCGCTGAGGCTCTTCTGCTTCATCTCCTGCGTCTGGGCGTCCTCGGCGGTCGGCCGTCGTCCCTCGACGGGCACCTCCGGCCCCATCGCGAGGATCGCGCCGCCGTCCCGGGTGCCGTCCACGAGGAAGCAGGAGGTGCGGGTCGTCTCGCGGCCCGCCGCCATCGCGAGCCGGACGGGGTCCTTGCCCGTGAACCGCCGGTGGCCCTTTTCGTCCAGGACCGACAGGTCGGCCGGGTGCTGGTTGATCATGCGCCCCCGGTAGCGTTCGAGCAGCCGGCCGTCGATCCAGCGGTGGTAGGCGAGGACGACCAGGTCCAGCTCGCCGTTGTCCCTCTCCCAGTCGGAGATCCGTCCGTCCAGCGCGTCGTGCCACTGCCGGGCCCGGTCCCGGTAGGCCTCGCGGCCGGCCCGGCCGACGGCGGCCGACGCCGTTCCGCAGACGCGGTCGAAGTCGCCCGGCCACGCCTCGACCCCGGCCTGCCGTGCCACGTCCAGGGCCTTGACCCGCTCCGCGTGCGAGGCGACGAGGCAGACCCGGAACTCCTCGGGCCGTGTCCGTTGCAGGTCCAGCAGCGTGGTGAGATTGGCGCCGGTGGCGGAGACCAGGACGCCGATGCGCAGCGGCCCGGACGCCGAACGACGGGCCAGGGGCGTCAGGGTGGCGCCGGCCGGAGTGGGTGCGGACAAGAGCACTCCGTCTCTGTTCTCTCGGGCCCCGAAGACGTTCGCGGCGGTTGCGACATGACTCGCTCCACTGTGGGAGCCCGCCGGCCGACCCGTCCACGGCAGGTGCGGCTCATCTCCCTGCACTGCAGGGAGATGATGGCCGCGGGGCTGGAGTTGTTGAACGGTGATAGGTGATGCTCGAAACCGGGCTACCGAGCCTGTACTACCCGGAAATCCCGTACCAACTCGCAATCCCAGAAAGCAGGAGACCGAAAATGTCCTCGCTCATTCGTGACATGTTCTCTCTCGAGCGTTGCGGGCAGGCGCCCGACATTCGTTGGGACTGATTTCTCTCCCGGCCTGCCTGCTGAATTCGGCCTACCTGGCAGTGGATCCCATTGATTGACATTTCAGGGTACGTGGCAGTTGCAGGTCTCTTGGTGATCATTCCTGGAGCCGACACCCTCGTCGTGGTGCGCAACACGCTGAGCGGTGACTTCAGGAGCGCGGTCCGCACCACCGTCGGTGTGTGCGCGGGGCTGGTCGCCTGGGCCCTGATGTCGTCCATCGGGCTCGCGACCGCCCTGGCCGCGTCGCCGACGCTGTTCAACCTGCTCAGAGCCGCCGGGGCCGCGTATCTGGTGTATCTGGGCGGGCAGGCGCTCGTGGCGGCACGCCGGACCGGGACACCGGACGCGGCCCGTCAGACCGGGCGGGAAGAGGTGCCCGCGCGCTCGGGAAGGGACTGGCGCCAAGGCGCCCTGACCAGTCTGGGAAACCCGAAGGTCGGTGTCTTCTACACCTCCCTGCTGCCGCAGTTCATTCCGGCGGACGGGTCGTCCCTTTCCTCCTCGCTGCTGCTGGCGGCCATTCACGTCGCCCTGAGTTTCCTCTCCCTGCTCGCGTACGCGGCGATCGTCGCCCGCATGGGAGACGTGTTCCGCAAGGACGGATGGCGCCGCGTCCTGGAGACGGTCGCGGGGGCGGCCCTGGTCGCCGTCGGACTGTGGCTGATGGTCTCCGCGGTCACGGGAATCTAGACATCGGGAGAACTGAGATGAAGTCGCCGCTGGACGGCTGGTACGACAAGGCCGGGGTGCGGACCGACCCGCGGCGGGTCATGGCACGGGAACTGGAGGAGGGTAAGACCCTCTTCCCGCACACGCTGATCCCGTACCTGGACCATCCCCTCGTGGCCGCCCTGGAGCCCGCGGAGCGGTACCGGATCACCGCACGTCACCTGTACCAGTACATGCAGTTCACGATGCACTTCGAGACGAGTGTGGTGAACCGGGCGGCCGAGCGCATCGCGAACGGCACATCGGGCCTGCCGCTGCCGGCGGCGACGCGGCTGGACGCGTACAAGATCTACTGCGACGAGGCCTACCACGCCCTGTACAGCCTGGACGTGGTGGAGCAGGTGAGCGATGCCACCGGTGTCGCGGTGCCCGACTACGACTTCGCCCCGTTCCTCGACCGTCTCGACGGCCTCGGGGCCGCGGTCCTGCCCGGTGAGACGATTCTCGTCCAGCTGCTCCAGGTGGTCGTCTTCGAGACGCTGGTCACCTCGATCCTGAAGGACATCCCCAAGGATCAGACGGTGGTCGGCACCGTGCGGGAGGTCGTGCGGGACCACGCCCAGGACGAGGGACGCCACCACGCGTACTTCGCGGCGTTCTTCAAGGAGCTCTGGCACGACCTGAGCCCCGCCCTGCGGGAGCGGGCCTCGCGCTGCCTGCCGGAACTGGTCAGCCGCAGCCTCACGCCCGACCTGGTGCCGGTGCGCGGCTCCCTCCGGCTGGCGGGACTGGACGAGGCGGCGGTGAGCGAGGTCCTCGCCGACGTCTACGCCCCGGACAAGACCCGGGACGGCATCCGGGCCAGTGCCCGGCACACCTTTCAACTGTTCGAATCCGTAGGCGTGTTGGACGTGCCGGGTGCACGGGACTCCTTCATGTCCGCCGGGTTGCTCTGACGACGGACACGGGAGAAGGAAATGACTGCAGAGACCCGTTCCCTCCTGGGAACGCCCGAGAGCGTCCCCGAGACGGGCGTCTTCTCGCTGTCCGAGCTGGACGGCAAACACCTCGACACCCTGGTGCGCCGGTCCTGCGACTTCTTCGCCGACCGCAGCGACCACGACCGCCCGCTGCGGGACACCATCGCGGGGATCCTGTTCACCAAGACCTCCACCCGGACCCGCACGGCCTTCACGACCGCCGCGCTCCGGCTGGGCGCCCAGGTGATCAGCTACGGCCCGCACGACCTCCAGCTGGAGACCGGTGAGTCCCTGGAGGACACCGGCCGGGTCTTCGGGCGGATGCTGGACCTGCTGGTCGCACGGACCGCGGGCCCCGTCGAGCAGCTGCGCACCCTGTCCCGGTACGGCGGGATCCCCGTGGTCAACGCCATGGGGCAGGAGGAGCACCCCACCCAGGGCGTCTGCGACCTGGCCACCATCAACCTGCACTTCGGCGCCGTCGAGGGCGTCAAGGTGCTGTACGTCGGCGAGGGCAACAACAGTGCCGTGGCGCTGGCGCACGGCCTGGCGCACTACCCGGGGACGGAGCTGACCCTGCTCACCCCGCCCGGGTACGGCGTGCCCGGGCACGAGCTGGCCGCGGCCCGGAGCAGGGCCGAGGCCAACGGCTCCGTACTGCGCCAGACGCACTCCCCGGACGAGGCGCCCGACGCCGTCGACGTGGTGTACACGACGCGCTGGCAGACGACGGGCACCTCGAAGCCGGACGCCGGCTGGCGGGAGCTCTTCCGTCCCTACTACATCGACGAGGCGTTCATGAGCCGCCGGCCCGGGGCCGTCCTCATGCACGACCTGCCGGCGCACCGGGGCGACGAGATCTCCGCGGGCGTGCTGGAGGGCGAGCGCACCCTCGCCTGGACGCAGGCGGAGATGAAGCTGACCAGCGCCATGGCCGTTCTCGAGTCGCTGGCGACCGCGCGCCGGGACAACGCATGATCAAGGACTGCGTGTACGACGTCGTCACCGACGACGTGTTCCTGCGGTTTCCCGACGTCCTGCCCGGCAGCGAGCTCTTCCTGAAGCTGGAGGGGCTGAACCCGGCGGGCTCGGTGAAGCTCAAGACCGCGGTCGGGCTGATCGAGGACGCCGAGCGGCGCGGGCTGCTCGGCACCGGGGGACAGGTGGTGGAGTCCTCTTCGGGCAACCTCGGTGTCGCCCTGGCGGTGGTCTGCGCCGCGAAGGGCTACGACTTCACCTGCGTCACCGACGTCAACGCCTCACCGCACAGCGTCGCGCTGATGCGGGCCCTGCACGCGAACGTCGTGCTGGTCGACGAGCGGGACGCCAACGGCGGCTTCCTCGGGACGCGCATCGCGCTGATCCGGCGGATGCTGGCCGAGGACCCGGCGCTGGTGTGGCTCAACCAGTACGCCAACCCCGCCAACCCGCGTGTCCACGCCACGAACACCGCCGTGTCCATCCTCGCCGAACTCGGCAGGGTGGACTACCTGTTCGTCGGGGCCGGCACGACGGGCACCCTGACCGGATGCGCCTCCCACTTCCGTGAGGCCTCGCCCCGCACCCGGATCATCGCCGTCGACAGCGTCGGCTCGGTCACCTTCGGCGCCCGGCCCGGCCCGCGCCATCTGCCCGGCCTCGGCACCAGCCGCGTACCGGAGATCAGCCGCACCGACCTGATCGACGAGGTCATGCTGGTGGAGGAGGCGGAGGCGGTGAAGGCCTGCCGGATGCTCGCCCGGCGGCACGGCCTGCTGGTGGGCGGCTCCAGCGGATCGGTGTTCTCGGCGGTCCAGAGCCGGGCCCTCGACATCCCCGCCGGTTCCCGGGTGGTGGCCATCGCGCCCGACATGGGCGAGCGCTACCTCGGCACCGTGTACGACGACGACTGGGTCGCCGCGAGATTCGGCGTCGACCCCGTTTCCCAGCTTCCGGCCGTGATGGGCCGATGAAACTCCGTGAACTCCGTGGGGGAACCTCATGTTCGGATTCGATGTAGTCAGCGGTACGGTCGCCCGCGAGGTGATCTCCGAATCGCGGAAAGAACTGATCGGTATCGTCCGGGACGCCTATCTGGCCCATGAGGGCCGGGACTCGGTGAACCCGAACAGCTATTTCCTGCGCTTTCCCGAGAAGCCCTCGGCGCGGATCATCGCACTGCCCGCCTACCTCGGTGGCGGCTACGACGTGGCCGGCATCAAATGGATCGCGAGCTTCCCCGAGAACGTCGAGCGCAACGTCCCGCGGGCGTCCGCCGTTCTGCTGCTGAACGACTACGCCACGGGATACCCCTTCGCCTGCCTGGAGGCGTCGCAGATCAGCGCCGCGCGCACCGCGGCGTCCTGCGTGCTCGGCGCCGCGCAGCTGCACGGCTCCTCCCGCGCGGCGCGGATCGCCGTCGTCGGGGCGGGCGTCATCGCCCGCAACATCCTCGACTTCTTCGTCGCGGACGGCTGGGACATCGGGCAGTTCGCCCTGTACGACCAGGTGCCCGGCTACGCCGACGCGCTGGTGTCGTACGCCCGCGAGACGCTGGGCACCGAGGCGGAGCGCACGGACAGCCTGGAATCCGCCGTGAAGGGCGCGGACCTGGTGGTGCTGGCGACGACGGCCGGCACTCCCTACATCACCGACCCGCACCTCTTCGAGCCGGGCCAGGTGGTGCTGAACATCTCCCTGCGCGACATCGCGCCCGAGATCATCCTGGGCGCGCACAACGTGGTCGACGACGTCGACCACTGCCTGACCGCCAACACCTCCGTGCACCTGGCGGAACAGAGCTGCGGACACCGCGGGTTCGTCGACGGGACCCTGGCCCAGGTGATCGAGGGGAAGGTCCGGCCGGGCGACGGCAAGCCGCGCATCTTCTCCCCCTTCGGCCTCGGCGTGCTCGACCTGGCCGTTGGCTCCTTCGTCTACCGCAACGCGGTGGAGTCGGGGCGTACGACGGGCATCGACGGGTTCTTCGCGGAGACCGAGCGGTGGCAGAAGTGACCCACCTCCCCGACGACGCGAAGGAGTGTCATGCCGCTCGGCGCTGAAGGTTTCTCCCTGATCGAACTGCCGCCGGTCACGCCGGAGTTGCTGGCGACGTACGACGAGCTGCCGGTCGACCCCTACATGGGGCACGGAACCCGGTACAAGAAGTTCTCGCAGTACCGGCTGACGGCGTCGGCCGACGGCGGGTGGAACTTCGGGCTGCTGCCGCACCGGGACTACACCGCGTTCAAGAAGTTCAACCCGGTCGGCGGCGGCGTGCGCCGCACGTATCCGCCCCTCGACGCGGACTTCACCCCCCTCATCGCCGTGGGCGCCCGGGAGATCGGGCTGGACCGGAACGAGGACTGGCAGATCAACGTGCACCAGAACCGCAGCCGTGCGGAGCGGGGCCGGCCCGGTCCGCTCACGCCGGAGGGGGTGCACCACGACGGGCACGAGTTCGTCATGATCGGCGTCCTGCGCCGGGACGGGGTCACGGGCGGCGAGACGCGGCTGTGGCACCCCGGGGACGAGAAGCCCTTCTGGAACGGCACGTTGGAGCCCGGCCAGGCCGTGCTCCTCGACGACCGGCGGCTCGCCCACGACGTGACGGACATCGTGGCCGCCGGGGAGCGGCCCGGCCACCGCGACATCTTCATCGTCGCCTTCTCGCGCTGGAGCGAGAAGTGGTACGGCGACGAGCACGACGCCGCAGCGCTCGACGACGCGAACTGACAGGACGGGACGGCATTCCACATGTACACGGCATCCCAGCACAGCTGTACCGACGGAAGAGACGTGCTCGCCGGGGGCGTGTCGGAGGTCCTGCGCGACCTGGAGCACCGCTCCGCCGACGAGTTGCTCCGGATGTCCGACGACTACGGCTTCCGCGGTGACCTCGCCGCGGCGTGCCGCGCGCTGACGAGCCGCGCCTACGACGACGGCGACCGGGCGGCCCTGGAGGAGGTCCACGGCGCGCTGTCCCTGATCTACGACCGCGAGTTCTCCGCCCGTCCCGTCCAGGAGTCGGACCACGAACGCGAGCCGATCCTGCGGGACGTGGCGGCCGTCCTGGAGCGGGCCGTCCTCGGCCACGAGCTCCGGCGGATCCCGGAGGCGAGCGTCACCGGCCACCCCGAGTCCGGCCCGGAGTACGTCCGCTGGCTGAAGGCGGTGATCAGCGACCACCCGGCCGGCTGGCACCCCCTCTACCACCAGCATCTCGCCGAGCACGGCAGCACGGAGGACCTGCGCCTGCTGCTCGCCCAGGAGACCAGCCTCGACCCGCGCTTCGACGACATCCTGGCCCTCCTCCAGATCGGCCGGCACGGCGTCGAGAAGATGGAGATCGCCGCCAACTACTGGGACGAGATGGGCAACGGCGAGCACGCCGGGGTGCACACCACCCTCTTCTCGCAGGCGCTGGAGGCGATCGGCGCCGACCCGGAGTACATACGCCGCGAGTTCCTGCTGGAAGCGGGGATCTCCGGCAACATCTCGGCCTGCCTGGCCCTCTCCCGCCGCCACTACCACAAGGCCGTCGGCTACTTCGGCGTCACCGAGTACCTGGCGCCGCGCCGGTTCCGCTGCGTGGTCGACGCCTGGCGGCGCCACGACCTGGACGAGGTCGGCATCGTCTACCACGACCTGCACATCGGGGTGGACGCCGGGCACGCCGCGGGCTGGTTCAAGAACGTGATCGGCCCGCTGGTGAGCGCCGACCCGGCAGCGGGACGCGACATCGCCCTCGGCGCGATGATCCGGCTCAACACCTCCCGGGACTACCTCGACACGCTGCTGGAACGCATGCGTGCCGGAGCCCCGGTCCCGACCGGCGTCTGAGAGGGCGGCGGTGAACGGGGGAGCCTTTCCGGCCATGGATTTCGCCAAGTACGAGGCGCTGGGCAACGACTACATCGTCATCGACCCGAGCGGCACGGGCTTCGTGCCGCTGCCCGAGCACGTCCGGCTGGCGTGCGACCGCCACCACGGCCTCGGCGGGGACGGTCTGCTGTACGGCCCGCTGCCGGCCGAGGAGGGCTTCCGGCTGCTCACGTTCAACGCGGACGGCTCCGAGTGCCCGCAGAGCGGCAACGGCCTGCGGATCTTCGCCCGTTACCTGCGCGAGTCCGGTCACACGGACGCGGACGCCTTCACGCTGCACTCGTCCGCCGGCCCCGCCACGGTCCGTGTCCTCGACCTCGGCGCCGGCACGGTGAGCGCCGACCTCGGCACGGCCTCGCTGGACAGCCGCGCCGTCGGTGCGGCCGGCCCCGCCCGCACCCTGCTGCGCGAGCCCCTGCTCGCCGCCGGTGAACCGTGGGAGGTCACCTGCGTGCAGCTCGGCAGCCCGCACTGCGTGATCCCCGTACCGGACCGGACCGCCGACGAGGCCCTGGCCCGCACGGTCGGCGCGGCCGTGCGCGACCACGCGATGTTCCCGGACCGGATCAACGTCGAACTCCTCGACGTGATCGACCGGGAGACCCTCCGGATCGAGATCTTCGAGCGGGGCGCCGGGTACACCCTCGCCTCCGGCAGCAGCGCCTGCGCCGCCGCCGTCGCCGCGCACGCCCTGGGCCTCACCGGCTCCCGGGTCACGGTCCGCATGCCCGGGGGAGAGGTCGAGGTCGGCATCGGCGAGGACGGCACGGTCACCCTCACCGGAGTGGTCCGCCCGGTGCTGCGCGGCCGCTGGGCGGCGGGCATCGGGCAGCGGCTGGCCGAGGGGGCGCTCGCATGAGGCGGGCCCGCCCGGGCACCGGGTACCCGATGCGCCGCTGGGTCTTCGAGGACGCCAGGGGCCGTTACGACATCGACCTCGGCGACAGCCACGTGGACTGCTCCACGGCCGGCGACCTGCCGTGGCCGGCCGACCTGGTCCTGGACTACGGCACCGACGCGGGCACCGACCGGCTCCGCTCGCTCGTCGCGGACGGCTACGGCCGGGGCGTCGACCACGTGGGCATCACCCACGGGGCCCAGGAGGCCCTGTACCTCCTCTACCAGGCGCTGCTGCGGCCCGGTGACCACGTCGTGGTCTTCACCCCGGGCTGGCAGCAGGCCCGCGCGGTGCCGGAGGCGCTCGGGTGCGAGGTCTCGTGCGTGGGCCTGACGGCCGACGGACGCCCCGACGTGGCCGCCGCCACCGAGCTGATCGGACCGCGGACCAGGGCGGTCGTGCTCAACTCGCCCTGCAATCCGAGCGGACGACGCCTCGCCGACGACGAGACGGAACCGCTGCTGGCCGCCCTGCGTGGGCACGGCGGGCACCTGCTGCTGGACGAGGAGTACGTGGCCGACCTCGCCGCCGACTCCCTGCTCGGCCGCTTCGAGCGGGCGGTGTCCGTCTCCAGCCTCTCCAAGGTCTACGGGTTTCCCGGGCTGCGGACGGGCTGGATGTGCGGCCCCCCGGAGCTGGTGCGCGCCGCGATGGACCTCAAGCACCTCACCACCATCTCCAACTCGGTGCTCACCGAGCGGCTGGCCGCCGAGGTGCTGGAGCGCCGGGAGCACTATCTGGAGCGGTACCGGAGGCTGACCTCGGACGGATACCGGGCCCTGCGCGACTGGGCGGCCGGGCACGAGGGCGCGGTGCGCGTCATGGAACCCGAGGGGACGCCGTTCGCCTGGCTCTCGCTGCACACCGGCGAGCCGTCGCTCTCGCTGTGCCGGCGCGTCCTGGACCGGGGCCGCGTCCTGCTCATGCCCGCCGAGGTCTTCGACAGCGAACAGGGCCTGCGGGTCACCTTCGCGCGCGAGGAGTCCGTGCTGCGCGAGGGCCTGGACCGGCTCGGCGCGCTGCTCGACGACCGGAGCGGCTGATGGGAGCCGTGGGAAGGGCCCGCCGGACGGACACGGCCGGCCCGGACGAGGCCGCGGCCCCGGCAACGGACCCGTCCGGCGACGCCGAGGACGCCCGCGCGGCCGCCGCGCTGTTCGACGGCATCCACGGCGCCGACGGCCCGTGGCGGCCGGTACGTCCCCTGCTGCTGCCCGCCGACGACTACCGCAGGACGGCGGACCTGTCCGCCCGCGCCGCCCGGCTGGTGCTGGACGCCGCCCTGCGCCGGGCCCGGACCGCCGGTGAGCTGCTGGCGGCGCTCGGCTCCCGGCCCGAGGCCTTCCCTCTGCTCGACCACCACGCCCCGCTCGGCGGGCACCTGCTGGCCGCGATCCGCCCGGACATCCTGATGGAGCGCGGCACGCCCCGGTTCGTCGAACTCAACGTCGACAGCGCCCTGGGCGGCGTGCTCCAGACCGACCTGGTCTCGGACCGCTTCCTGCGGCGCCACCTTCGTGCACCGCTGCCCGGCGGGCCCGCGCTCACCGCACCACCGTCGGCGGTCGAGGCCCGGGCCGAGGCCCTGCGGTCCTTCCTCGCGCTGCCCGCGGACGCCGCCGTCCTCCTCCCGCACTACCGGGTGGGCAACCTGCCGGGGCTGGCCGAGGACCCCGCCCGGTTCGCCGCGTGGCTCGCGCCCGTCTTCCGCAGCGCCCGGCGCCACGGCATCGAGCTGTTCAGCCACCCGCTGGAGGACCTCACCACCGGCCGGGACGGCCGCCTCAGGGCCGGTGGCCGCCCGGTGGACGGCGTGTTCCGCTCGTTCGTCAGCCACGGCCAGGGCGCGAGCCCGGGCCTCACGGCGCTGGCCCGTGCCGTGTCCACGGGCGCCGTGGGGATGTTCACGCCGGAGGCCACCATGCTGCTCACCAACAAGAAGACCCTGGCCTGGCTCTGGGAGGACCTGGACCGACTGCCGTCGCGGGAGCGCGAGTTCGTCACCGCGCACATCCCGAGGACGGTCCGGCTGGAGCCGACCGCGGGCGGAGCCGCCCCGCGCGAGGCACTGACCGGCCGCTGTCGCCTCGTCCTCAAGCCCGCGGACGGCTTCGGGGGCCGCGGTGTCGTCATCGGGGCCGCGGTGTCCGACGGCACCTGGCACGCCGAGGTGGAGCGGGCGGCGCGCCAGGGCGGCCACGTCCTCCAGGAGCACGTCGAACCGGACCGGGTCCGCCTCGGCTTCGTCCACACCCCCAGCGGCGAGGTCACCGACGCCGAGGTCCCCTACGTCCTCGGCCCCTTCCTGTACGGACTGCGTGCGTCCGGGATGCTGGTGCGGCACGGCACTCCCCAGGCGGGGCCCGTGCTCAACGCCGGCGCGGGCGCCGTCATGAACAGCGTCCTGCTGGTGGGGGCGTGAGACGGCCCGTGCGTGCCCACCCGAAGCAGCCCGCGCCGTCCGCACCGGCGGACCGCAAACTCGGCGCCCCGTTCCGGATCTTCCAGGCGTCCGTCCTGGGCTCGAACCTGGCGGACGGCGTCTACCTGGTCACGCTGCCGCTGCTGGCCCTCTCCCTGAGCGGCTCGGCGCTGGTGGTCAGCGCCGTGGGCGTCGCCATGCGGGCGCCGTGGCTGCTGCTGATCCTGCCCGCGGGAGTGGTCGTGGACCGCTGCGCGCCGATGGCCGTCATGAACTGGGCGTCGAAATGCCGCTTCCCGCTGGTCGCCGTGCTCGGCCTGCTCGCCTGGGCGGGGATGCTGCCGGTGTGGGCGCTGGTGGCCGGCGCGTTCCTGATCGCGGCGATGGGAACCTTTGTGGACCTCGCCGCCCAGTCGCTCCTGCCGCGTCTGGTCGCCCCGGAGCTGCTGCCCAGGGCCAACGCCAATCTGCAGTCCGGCCAGACCCTCGCGGCGCAGTTCGCGGGCCCGGCCCTCGGCGGCGTCCTCGCCTCGATGCACGGCGTGGGCTTCACCGTCGCGGCCGTGCTCTACGGGGGAGGGCTGGTCGGCCTCGCCCTGCTGCACCGCCGGCCGGGCCCGTTCGGGGCGCACACCCTCCCGGCCGCGCCCCGGGAACCCGGGCCCGCCGGCCGCGGGATCGCGTCGATGTGGCGGGACCTGCGCGAGGGCGCCGCCTACTTCAGACGGCGCCACGACCTGATCGGCCTCGCCGCCGTCGCCGCCACCGGCAACATCGCGTTCGCCGCCACCATGACCATGCTGCCGGTGTGGGTGGTCTCCCCGGGGCGGCTCGGACTGCCGAGTTCGGCCATGGGCGTCATCGCCGCCGCCCCCGCCGTGGGCGGCGTGCTGGCGGGCCTGGTGGCCGCGCGGCTGCTGAAACGCTTCGGCGGGCGGGCGGTGCTCGGCTTCTGCGCCCCCGCCGTGGGGCTGTGCCTGGCCGCGATCGCCCTGCCGGCCCCGCCGGCCGCGTTCGCCGCGCTGGCCGTGTGCGGAGGGCTGATGGTGCAGCTGAACGTGATGAGCATGTCCCACCGGCAGTCGACCATCCCGACCGCGCTGTTCGCACGGGTCAACTCCGTCTACCGGTGGATCATCCTCGGCGTCTCGCCCGTCGGAGCCCTGCTCGGCGGTCTCGTCGCGCAGCGGTTCGGCACCGCCGCGGTGTTCCTGTCGGGGGGCGCGCTGGCCCTGGCCGCGGGCGCCCTGCTGCCCGCCCTGCTCTTCCACCCCTCACCCCAAGGCCCCGACCGCCTTGCGGAACCCCGACCGAGCGACGAGGAACTGACCCATGACTGAACAGCTCCAGGAGTTTCCCACCGACTGGACGCGTGCCCTGGCCATCGTCGCGCACCCCGACGACGTCGAGTACTCGGCCGCCGCCGCCGTCGCGACCTGGGTCGACGAGGGCAAGGAGGTCGTGTACCTGATGGCGAGCCGGGGCGAGTGCGGCATCGACGGCCTGGACCCCGAGAAGGCGGCGCCGATCAGGGAGCGGGAGCAGCGCGCGAGCGCCGCGGTCGCCGGAGTGCAGCAGGTGGAGTTCCTCGACCACCCCGACGGGCTGATCGAGTACGGCACCGCGCTGCGGCGGGACCTCACGCTCGCGGTGCGCCGGCACCGCCCGGAGCTGGTCTTCACGCTCAATCACCACGACCACTGGCGCGGCGTCTCGTGGAACACCCCGGACCACCGCAACGTCGGCCGGGCCGCCCTCGACGCGGCGGCCGACGCCGCCAACCGGTACCTGTTCCCCGAGGAGGGCCTGGAGCCCTGGGAGGGGGTGCGCTGGCAGGCGGTGGCGGGATCCCCGTACCCCACGCACGCCGTGGACGTCACCTGGGCGGTGGAGCGCGGCGTCCGGGCGGTGCTGGAGCACGCCACCTACCTTCAGGCGCTGACCGACGAGGAGCCGCAGGCCTACGTCCGGGGCTTCCTGGGCCGCAACCTCGCCGCCGCCGGAGCGAGGTTCGGCGGCCGGCCCGCGGTGTCCTTCGAGGTCTTCCACCGCGACCCGTACCGGGTGCGCGCCGGTGAGGTCCACTACCGCTGAGCCCCGGCCGGCCCGCTCCGCCCCACCCGACCCCTCCCGCCCCGTCTGCGGACCGACCGTAGGGACACCGCTCGTGCACATCGCCATCGTCGACGTCAATCCCCCCGCGGTGCAGGCCGTACGGCTTGCCAAGGAGGCGGGCCACCGGGTGACGTTCCTGCAGCCCGCGCTGACGCAGTACGCGCTCACCGGCGAGACCCTGAAGGCCGTTCGGGCGGTGGACCGGCTGATCGACGGGATCGACACGACGGACCCCGCCGCCGTGCTCGAAGCGCTGGAGAAGTGCCACGCCGAGTCGCCGATCGACGTGGCGGTGACGTTCCAGGAGCTGGCCGCCGAAGCGGTGGCCGCCGCCTGCCGGAGCCTCGGGCTGCGCGGCACGGCGCCCGACGCGGTGTTCACCGCCCGGCGCAAGGACCGGTGCCGGGCGGCGCTCGAGGAAGCGGGGCTGGCGTCCGCCCGCTGGGCCCGCGCGCTCGACGTGGACGAGGCGCTGGCCGCGGCCGGGCGGATCGGCTACCCCGTCGTGATCAAGCCGCCGTCCGGCAGCGCCAGCCTCCTCTCGCACGTGGCCGACGACCCGCAGGAGGCGGCGGCCGCCTGCCGGAACGTGCTGACCGGCACCGACGGGGTCCCGGCGCACTGGCGGACCCAGTTCGCGCGGGGCGTCCTGGTGGAGGAGAAGCTGACGGGCAGGCTGGTCTCGGTGGAGATCGGCGCCCGGCGGGGCGAGTTCTTCCCGTTCTGCGTCACCGGCCGGTTCCGCTCACCGGAGAACGAGGTGGTCGAACTGGGCTCGTGCGTCCCGGCGGGGCTGTCGCCGCAGGAGAGCGCCGACTGCGTCGCCTACGCCGAGGAGGTCTGCCGGGCCATCGGAGCCGACCAGGGGATCTTCCACCTGGAGGTGATGGTGACCGCACGCGGGCCGGTCCTCGTCGAGTTCAATCCGCGGGTCATGGGCGGCGGCCTGCCGCACGCCTACCGGCACGCCACCGGGCAGGACATCTACCGGTCCTGGCTGCAGCTCATGACCGGGGAACCGGTCGACGTCCCCGGCGCGATCACCGGCTGCACCGCCGTGTTCGCGGTCGTTCCCCGGGACGGCGGACGGCTGTCCGCGACGGCCTGCCTCACGCCGCTCGACGGTCAGGCCGACGTCCTGGAGGTCATCGGGTTCGACGCCTACCGGACCGGCCCGGGCGAGACGGTCGCCCCCGGCCAGGCCGTCGCCCGCTTCATCCTGCGCGCCGGGGACCGGCGGGCCGCGGTGGGCAGGGCCGAGGAACTGCTGGGCCGGCTGGAGGGGACGCTCGGCACCCGGCTGATGACCGGCGACCTGGACGCCTGAACCACGGCCCCCCGTCGGGCCGTACGGGGGTCAGAGCAGTCCGTGTGCGCGGAACTCGTGCTCCACCATCGGGTCGTCCAGCACGTCCAGCGCCACGAAATAGGAGATCGTCCGCTTGGCCGTCGCCCGGGTGTGCGCGGCGACGGTCTTCTCGTCGTACACCTCGGCGAGGACCTGCTCGGCGTCGTCGCGCGTGAGCCCGTAGCCCAGCAACTCGGCGCGCACGGCGTCGGTGTCGGGCTGCAGGAAGGCCGCGATCAGCCGGGGCACCAGCAGCGCCGCCTCCCGCCGCGCCGCCGGGTCGAGGGCGGCCCACAGGTAGCGCAGGAAGGCGGCGAAGTACACGTGGTGGCGTCCCTCGTCCGCGGCGTGGTCGCGGATCGTCTCCCGCACGGCCGGCACGATCTCGCTGTCGACCGGCAGTTCGGCGAGGCTCGCCGATATCAGCGTCTCCGAGACGGTCACGAAGAGCAGTTCGGCCAGGGCCCGGGTGTGCGGCGGCAGCTCCTGCTGGATCTCCTGAAGCCGCCGCAGGAAGTAGGGCTGTTCCGGCAGCACCGGGGCGATGCCGGTGGTGCCGCGGACCTGGCGCATCAAGTCCACCGAGAACAGGGCGTGGTAGGCCTCGTCGCAGTAGATCTTGTAGGCGTCGAAGCGCATCTCCTCGGGGAGTTCGACGCCGACACTGCCCTGCGCGATGCCGAGCGCGGTGCGGTTGACCACCAGCGTCTCCAGCTTGGCGGTGAAGTCCAGGTAGCGGTAGAGGTGCTGGACGAGCACCGTGTCGAACAGCTCGGGGCGCAGCTCGGCGATGAGCGGGTGGCGGGCGACCGGCACCAGCTCGGGGGAGAAGTAGCGGGAGGCGTCGGAGGACGGCGCGCTCAGTTCACGCCGGGGCGACCGGCGGACGGTCGCCCGCTCCGCCCAGCGGCCGAAGGGGGAGCTGTACGAGACGTCGGCCTGCTCCCCGTCCGCCCCGGCCCCGGGCTCGGGGCCGGACGCGGGTCCGGCACCGGCGAGTTGCCCGGCGCCGGCGACGGATTCGGCACCACCGACGGGTCCGGCACCTGCGACCGGTGCGGCACCGGCGGCCGTCGCCGCGCCGGCCGGGGCGAGTGCCTTGCGGGGGCAGTAGGCCAGGGCGGAGCACCCCACGAAGAGCCCGACAATCCCGCACATCGCATGGTTCCCAATCGTTGGTGAAGGTGGTGGAGGGGTCAGGCGTTCGGCAGGTCCAGGACCCTGACTTCGGCGAGCTGGCCGATCAGGTCCGCGGCGTCCGCGACCGCCTCGTCGACGTCGATGCCGTACTCCTCGGCGAGCAGGGCGCCGATGCCGGCCACCGAGCGCTGCCCGTCCACGCAGGCCAGGATGAAGGCCGCGGAGTCGGACAGTTCCATGGCGTTCGGCCCGACGGCGATGAGCGTCTTGTCACGGAACCTGCGGAACCGTGCCGCCAGTCCGAGCCGGGGCACGACATCGGCCGCTGAGGTGGTCAGGGACATTCAGATCTCCACCCTCATGGAAAGGAGCTTGCACAGGTACATCACGTCACGGACCCAGGTGGCCGGGTCGTCCGGATCGAAGTCGCGCATCGTCTCGACCGCCCAGTAACGCTCGTACGACAGCGCCTGCGGAGCGGCCGCCTTCACGCGCCGGGCCCGCCACTTCACCAGCCGGCCGCACTCGCCGTGCGCGGCGACCAGGGCGTCCACCGCGTGTCCGAACGCCTGGCGCACCGACAGCACCGCGCTCGCCTCGTCGCCCGTGGCCAGCTGCCCGAGGGCGTCCTCGACGAAGTCGTCGGCGTTGGTCAGGCAGTGCGTGACCACGGCCGCCCCGAACGCCGACTCCTCGATCAGCCGCTGCTGCCGGCGCACCCACTCCTCGCCGTCCAGCGGGCGGCAGACCAGCAGGCGCTCCAGCAGCTGCTCCTCGTCCCGGGTGAGCATCTGCCCGATGGTCCGGCCCTGGTCGAACTCCGCCCAGGAGACCTTCGCGAGGATCTCCTCCACCTGGCCGGACGTCCAGTACTTGACCTCCCAGCGCCGTTCCTCGGTGTAGAAGTGCTCCGTGGGCACGTCGGGGTGGCTCAGCGGGACGCGGATCGTGCCGGAGGAGCTGCCGGTCCACGGCTTCTCGCCCACCACGTAGATGTCGAGGTCGCTCAGGTCGTTGCCCCAGCCGCGGGCGAGGGAGCCGACGACGAACGCGGAGTCGCGGCCGTCGGGCAGCAGATCACGCCCGGCCAGTTCGTCCAGGCAGCGGGTGAAGTCGAAACTCATGCGGGCGTTGGCCTTCCGGGGCGCGGTCGACAGGGGGCTGGACATGGCTGGTGGCCTGCCACCGCACACGCCGGTGGCAGGCCGGTGGCCCGGCTATTCGCCCGTCGCCGGGCCGGAGAGGGTGAGCAGGCCGAACTCGGCCGACTGGAACAGCAGTTCCTCGACGTCGGAGAGTTCGCACTCCGCGGCGGCCAGGAGCTCGCCGAGGGTGCGCTGTCCGTCGATGCCGTCGAGCAGCCGCTGCCACTGCGGCATCTCCTCGCCGTCGATGACGAACTGGATCTCGCCGTCGGTGACCAGGTAGCGCAGCAGCGGTTCCTTCTGGTCGGTGAGCAGCAGGACCGACTCGTCCAGCGCGGGCACGAGCGCGTCGTGCAGGTCGGGCCGCCGCAGCACCCGGGCCTCGATGCCGTCGCGCTCCGCGTCCCAGTCCCCGACGATCAGTTCGACCGGGACGGGAGCGGGCGTGGCCTCCACCGGCGGCGTGGGCGGCTGCTGCAGCATCACGTCCAGCAGTCCGAGGTTGACCGCGCGCAGCAGGAACTCCACGTGCCCGGAGGACGGGTCCTGCTGCAGGGCGCGCAGGGTGGCACGTGCGTTGTCGGCGTCGAGGTACTCCTTGGCCCGCGGGCCGGACAGGGCCTCTTCGAGCAGGGCGTCGCCGTCCGCCGCGAGCATGCCCGCGAAGGCGCGGTAGGTGTGGCGGATGCCGTCGCCGTAGAAGAACCCGACCTTGGTCCGCTCGGCGAACTCGGCCGGGAGCACCCCGTCGAGGCCGTCGCGCAGCAGGCGCTTGTCCCAGGTGAGCCGGGAGCGCAGCGACGGCGGGACACAGGCGGAGAGTTCCACGAGACGGTGGTCCAGGAAGGGAACCCGGGCCTCGATGCCGCTGCCGGCGGCCGTCCGGTCCTCGTGCCAGCAGTTGTACTGCTGGACGTCGCGGTACTTCCAGCGCAGGTACCGCTCGTAGGGGTCCTCGGCGGGCGTCCCGCGGCGCAGCACCTCGGCCCGCACCAGCGGCTGCGGGGACTGCTCCCACCAGGCCGCGAGACCGCGGTGGCGGTGGCGGTCGTCGCGCAGCGCCATGCCGTCGATGCCGGAGGCGAACTGCTCCCAGTCGTCGCCGAAGCTGGCCGTGTAGCCGCCGTTGAACTCGTCGCTGCCGCCGCCCAGCAGCATGCCCTTGATCTCAGGGAACCGTGCCTTGACGAAGCGGTACAGCTCCCGCTTGTAGAAGACCTCGGGACCGCACTGAGGGCTCTCCAGCAGCCACAGCAGGTTCTTCCACTCCTGCGCGGCGGGCACCCGGGATATGTCGAAGAGGACCTGGTGGTTGTCGAGCCCGTAGTGCCGGGCGACGCGATGCCCGTACATGGCGTCCTCGTTGGCGAGGGTGCTGCCGTTGAGGGCGGTGAAGGTGCGGGGGCGGATGGTGCTCAGGGCGGCGATCGACGCGGAGTCGACACCACCGCTGAGGAAGAGGCCCACCTCGGTGTCCGAGGTCTCGCACTCGCGCACCGAGTCGGCGAGCGCCTGCGCGTACCGCTCGGTGAACTCGGCGGGGGAGAGCTCGTCCCGCAGATCCGCCGGGCGCGGGAAGGACCAATAGCGGTGATTCTCGGTACTTCCGTCACGCAGGTCGATCGTGACGATGGTCGCGGCCGGCACCAGTTCGACACCGCGGAACCAGGTATTGGGCGCGCCTTCGACGAAATCCGGTGCTCCGGTGAGGGCCTGGTCGGAAAGGGCGCTGTCCCAGTCGAGTTCGCGCGGGCAGGCCGGGTCTTCGAAGAGCGTTTTTATCTCGGATCCGAAGACGACGCGCTCTTTGTTCCGGTGATGGAACAGCGGCTTGATGCCGAACCGGTCGCGGGCGAAAAGGAGACGGTTTCTCTTGCGGTCGTAGAGGACGATCGCAAACATGCCCCGGACGTCGTCCAGGAACCGGAGGCCCTTTTGCTGGTAGAGATGGACCAGCACTTCGCAGTCGCCGGAGGTGCGAAGGCGGACGCCCGAAGGCAGGGTCGCGGCCAGCTCGCGGTGGTTGTAGACCTCGCCGTTGGCGATGAGGATCACGTCGCCGTCGGGGCTGTGGATCGGCTGGCCGCCGTTCATGGGGTCCACGAGGGACAGTCGCGTGAAGGCCAGGCCGACCGGCCCGGTTCGCAACAACTCCTGATCGTCGGGGCCTCGATGGGCCACGGCCCGCGCCATGCGACGCAGAAGGCCGTCAGTGTCCGGCGAGAGCACCTGCCCATCGGTGCGGGCCAGACCTGCAAGGCCGCACATATTCACCTCACTCGATCTCGGAGTACCCAGAAAAAGGATTTGCGCCGGGGCGCCGTGGTCCAGAGAACCTCGGCGCCCCGGCGCGCACATCACACGACCGTGATCAGAACGGTCCCGAAGGCAACCTTCTTGGTGGCCGGCTTGGTGTACTTCTTCATGTGGAATCACCTCCTTTTCCTGGGGAATAGGCGAGCCATCAGGTTCCGGTGACCGGAGCCCGTCGGCTTCGCTGGAACGACACTAAGCCGCCGGAGCCGATCAGCGCACCTTCACCATCCTGCAATGCATGATGCTGAGCTCGATGCGGACTGGTAGCAGCGGAGTACGGTGAACGACAATCACTAAGGCCAACTTATTGGATTGGGAGTTGTCTCGTGGAATCCACTGCAGCGAGCGGGTCTAGGTCGCCTATGGCGAATCCATGGAGTGGGCTGCCGCCCGTGGAAGTCCATTGCCATGGGTTCGGTGACGTCGATTTCTCGGACTTCACCAAGGTCGACCTCGCGCGCCTCGACGCCTGGTGCGCGAGCGAGGGCGTCCTGAGCCTGCCCACGATGTACCTCCACCGGGAGCAGCTCGCCGAGTTCGAGGCCTTCGTGCACGAGTACCACCGCATGCGGGGCGAGGGACAGCTGCCGCACGTCGCCGGCATCGCCCTTGAGGGGCCGCTGCTGGCCAGCCACGGCGGTACTCCCGCGTCGACCGTCTGGGCCCCCAGCAGGCACGAGTGGGAACGCCTCGCGGCCCTCGGTCCGTACGGACTGACGTACACCGTCCTGTCGCCGGACGCGTTCTCGCCCGCCTCCGAACTCCACGACGAGCCCACCGCCCGCGACACGGGCTTCGACTGGCTCATCCCGCTCCTGATGGCCCACGGAATCCGGCCCGCGCTCGGCCACTTCACCCGTGCCGACCCGCTGCGCAGCGCGGAACAGGTCGACGAGATCGTCGAGATGGCCTGGCAGAGCGAGTGGTCCGGCAACGGCGTCCGCGTCGTCACCGACCACCTGTTCAACGACATGCCGCTGCTGATCCGGCACGCCTTCCGCAGTGCCCGGGCGCGCGCCGAGCGGGACGCCGTCATCGCCTCCTACGACCTGCCCGGCTGGACCCTCGACCAGATGGCGCGGATCGTCGGACCGGTCCCGGCGGCCATCATGCGCCAGGCGGCGGCCGGCCGTATCGGCGCCTGCATCAACTTCGACGGGGAGCACGTCGACCTGGCCATCGCGACCCGCGCCGTCCAGCTGATGGGTGTGGAGAACTCGATGATGATGACCGACCGCTGCGACTCCGCACGGCTCGGCGGCCAGGACCTGCACCACCGCGTGGACAACGCGCTCTGGTACCAGCAGGACGGGATCGTCGCGGCCGGTTCCGTGCCGCTGGCCCGTCAGATGGCCAACGCGCAGTCGCAGGGCCTGTCCCCGGAGGACGTCCGCACCCTCGCCGCCGGCACCGCGCACCGGGTGTTCGGACTGCCCGTCCGGTCGGAAGCCCGCCTCCCCGTCGCGTAATCCGAAGAAGGAGCCCCACATGCTTGACGCACTCGACCGGCTGGTCGTCGACTGGTCCGATCTCCCCAAGGCCCGCGCGCAGACCAAGGAGATCCTCACCGCGCTCTCCGAGGACAAGGCGGCTCTGACGCAGTTGCTGGAGCGGGCGCGCGAGGAGGAGGACCTCTTCGACAAGTGCGAGCACCACCGGCTGCTCGACAAGCTCGTCATCTACGACGCCCTGGACCGCGGCTTCCGCATCCGCGTGCACGTCTCGACCGAGGACCACCGGGACCGGCCGCACGACCACCGGTTCACCTTCACCTCGCTGATCATGCGCGGCCAGTACAAGCACGTGCGGCACGAACTCACCGGGCGCCTGTCGGAGGAGGACATTCCGCGCAGCGCCCAGGACGACTTCGACGCCGTGCCGACCGACCTGCGCGTGGTGCCCCGGTTCGTCACCCACGAGCAGGCGGGCAACTGCTACACGCTCCACCACAGCGAGATCCACACCACGTACACCACCCCCGACACCGTCTCGCTCTTCCTGCGCGGCCCCGCGGAGAAGGAGCGCTCGATCATCACCGAGCGCGAGACCGGCCGCGTCTGGTGGCGCTTCGGTGAGGACAAGGAAAAGGCCGAGCGCCGCGGCAGCAAGCGCATCAGCAAGGACTACTTCGACGAACTCACCGGCCGTCTGCGGGCCATGGAGGTGCTGTGATGGTGACCCGCCCCGGCGACGACCTGCTGGATCTCACCCCGTCGATCCTGCTGACCGCGCCCTCCGAGGAGGACATCGCCAAGGCCGAGGCGCTCATGGCCTCGCTTCCCAAGGTGCGTTGGGACGACCTGGAGGCGGCGGCGGAGATCACCGAGGCGATCGCCCGCCGGCTCGGTGACGACCGGGCGCTGCTGCGCACCCTCGTGGGCCGCGCGCTGCGCACCCCGGAGCTGCGCGAGAAGTTCGAGTGCCACGCGCTCGACGACAAGATCGTGATCTGGGACGACCAGGACAAGGGCCTGCGCATCCGGCTCCGGCTCGCCAACACCGACCAGTACGAGCGGGTCCACAACCACCGCTACAGCTTCACCGCCTACATCCTGCACGGCGCGTACCAGCACACCCTGTACGCGACCGACCAGCCGCTCGACGAGAGCGCCGACGTCTCCCGCTTCTGGCCGTACTTCGTGCGCGAGGAGCCGGCCGGCCGGTGCATCACCCTCGACCACGAGCAGCTGCACACCACCATCACCGAGCCCGAGACGATCTCGCTGATGATCCAGAGCCCCGCCCGCAAGCAGCGCGCCTTCATGATCCGCCGCGACGACGGGACCGTCTGGTACCGCCTGGGCGCCGCGGAGGAGTCCGCGGAGCGCCGGGCCGAGGTGCGCATGTCCGACGAGCGCATGCACCACTGGCTGTCGCGACTCGAAGCGTTCGGCCTCCTGTGAGCACGGCTTTCGGCCACCTCCGGTACGGACCCTCCGGGTGGCAGCGCATCGACCTGTACGGGCCGGCGGAACCGGAGGACGGTGACGCGCCCGTCGCCGAGACACCGCAGGCCGCACCGGTGGTGCTGGTGCACGGCGGTTTCTGGCGGCACGACCGTACGGCGCAGGACCTGGAACCGCTGGCGTTCGCCCTGGCCGAACTCGGCCACCGGGTCGCAGTCCTGGAGTACCGGCCGAGCTGGGACGGCGGGGCCTGGCCGGGCGCCGCCGAGGACTGCCGGGCCGCCCTGCACCTGCTCGGGCAGAAGGACGGCACCTGGGACGGCGCCGTGCTCGTGGGCCACTCCGCGGGCGCCCATCTGCTGCTCGCCGCCCTCCAGGGGCAGGCCCGCGGGGCCCGCGTCGTGCTGCTCGCCCCGGTGACCGACCTCGCCGAAGCGGCCCGCCTCGGGGTCGGCGAGGGAGCCGTGGAGGTGTTCCTGGCCGAGCATCTCGCCGCCGGCGGGACCCACCGGGAGGCGACGCCCGTGCTCGCGCCGGCCGACGCGGCCTCCGTCACGGTGGTGAGCGCGCAGGAGGACCAGGCCGTACCGGCGGAACTCACCCGCCACCAGCTGGACCACTGGCCGCAGGACGGACCACGGCTGACAACGGTGTCCGTGCCCGGCGCACGCCACATGCATCTGGTGAACCCGCAGCGCCCCGCCTGCCGGACCGTGCTGGAGCTCATCGGCGGCGGTGCCGCGACCGCCAGGAAAGAGGACAGGTGACCACGACGACCACCGCTGCCCCGGCGCCGGCGGACCTCCACGTGCCGGGCACGACCCGCTCGGCCGTGCTGCCGCGGGCGTTCGACTCCCTGACCGTGGACCCGCGCAAGCGGGACCTGTACCGCCTGGACACCTACGCGCGGGAGGGGCTGGAGCTGTTCGGCTCCCCCAGCGAGCGGGCCTGGCTGCACGCGAACACCTTCGTGGTCCTCAAGCCGGACGCCCTGGCCGGCCGGCGCGGTCCGCGGGTGCTGGAGATCCTGGAGGAGGAGGGCTGGAAACCCTTCGCGGCCCGGCCGTTCCACTTCGACCCGGTGCTGACCAGGGAGATCTGGCGCTACCAGTTCAACGCCGCCTCACGGCAGCGCATCGCGGTGGTCGACCACCTGCTGGGCTCCGGCCCGTCCGCGCTCGTCCTGCTGCGTGACACGCGCAGAGGGGGATCCGGCCTCCCCGCGAGCGTACGGCTGACCGCCGCCAAGGGGGCGGCCGATCCCGCCTCCGCCCACGGCCGTGACCTGCGCACCCGCTTCGGCCGGGTCAACGGGCTGTTCAACTTCGTCCACACCCCCGACGAGCCGGCCGACCTGGTCCGGGAGTTGCGGCTGTTCACCTACCGCACGGGGACCGCCTGGCTGCGCAGCGCGCTCACACAGAGCCCGCCCGCCGAGGGACAGCTGTGCCCCGCCCGGAGCCTGGTCGCCGAGCTGGAGCGGGACGTCCCGCTGCACGATCTCGCGGCGGAGCCGAGCCTCGCCCGGCTCGCGGGGCGCACCGACCGGTGGGGTGCGCTCGCCCGCGAGCACCGCACACGCGACGCGGTCCGGCACTGGCTCACGGCCCTGAGCGACACGGAACTGCCCCCGGGCGCCGCCCGCTGGGACGTCCTGTCGGTGCTGACAGAATGGATCGACTGCAACGAACCGGGTGTCGCGCCGCTGCTCGCCACCGTCGCGGCCGCCGACTGGAGGAACGAAGAGTGAGCGCCCTTCCCCCCGCCCCGCAAGCGGTCGTCTTCGACTGTGACGGACTCCTGGTCGACACCGAGGTCTGCTGGACCAGGGCCGAGACCAAGATCTTCGCCGCCCATGGCCACGACTTCGGCCCGGAGCAGAAGGCCCTGGTCATCGGCCGCACGCTGCAGGGCGCGGGCGAGGCGATGGCCGAGTACTTCGGCCGGCCCGGAGCCGGCCGCGAACTCGCCGCCGAACTGCTCGGTCTGGTACGCGAGGAGCTGGCGCAGGGGGCAGACGCGCTGCCCGGGGCCGCCGAACTCGTCAAGCGCTGCGCCGCGGCCCTTCCGGTGGCGGTCGCCAGCAACTCCCCCCGGGAACTGCTCGACACCGCGCTCACCTCCTCCGGCCTCGCCGACTACTTCCCGGTGTCCTTCGCGGCCGACGAGGTGACCACGGCCAAGCCGGCCCCCGACCTCTATCTGGTGGCCTGCGAGGCGCTGGGTGCCCTCCCGGGCCGCTCGGTCGCCTTCGAGGACTCCGCCACCGGCATCGCGTCGGCCCGCGCGGCCGGCCTCTACGTCGTCACCGTGCCCTCCCTGCCCGGCGCCGCGCTGGACCACGACTGGCTGGCCTCCTCACTCGCCGACGCCGAACTCGTCCGCTGGGCGGAAGGACTGGGCGACGGTGTCCGGCAGTGACGATCCGCTGATCTGCCTGTGCGCGCGGGTGCCCGAGAGCGAGATCATGGCGGCGATCCGGGCGGGCCACCGCGACGCGGCGGCGGTGCGTGACGAGACGGGCGCCGGATCCGGCTGCGGGGACTGCGTGGTGGAAGTCGAGGACCTCATCGCCTGGACGGATTCAGCCACGCGCGCCTGACGCGCCCGGCCGCTGCCCGCACCCCCTCGGGCATAGGGCCGAATTCAATCGTCCTGGCTTGAACTGTGTCTGAAAACCATACTGCCGAGTGCCTGTAGGGACCATACGCTTACTCTCCGCTTGCCCAATTCGGCAGCGTCTGAATGCGGCAGGTGCGGCGACGACAATTCCGGGGGGCTTAGCGCGGATCCTGTGATGTGGCCAGGTCCGTCGTCCGCAATATCCTCGTGTGGAGACAGGGATCAGTCCATCGAGGGCCACGATGGCTGGTCTGCTTGCGCGTGTCAGCGCGGAGGGGGACAGTGTGAGTAATTCACCACTAACACAAATAGCGATTGCTGATGCCACGTCAGAGGACGAGGCGGATCCGGAGCGCGTGTATGCGCTGGCTGTTCGTCAGAGGCAGGTCAGACTCAGCGGCTTGAGCGAAACCCTCGGCTGGAACCGGGAGCGCACGGCCGCCGCCGTCGAGAAGCTGTGCCGCTACAACCTGCTGGTTCCGGTCCATCAGGACGGAGAGACCTTCAGCGTCTCCACTCCGCGCCACGCGGCATCCAGACTTCTCGCACCGCTCGACCGGCAGATCGAAAGCCTGGAACGCGAGGCGTTCCGGCTCCGCGCCGACTTCGGCAAGTATGAGGTCGCCTACACCGAGGCGGTCGCCGGCTCCGACCGGAACCTGGAGTTCGTCACGCTGGTCGGCCACGACGCCATCAACGCCGAGCTGGAGCGGGCTGCCGCACGGTGCCAGGAGGAGGTCCTCACGGCCCAGCCGGGCGGAGGCCGGAGCGCGGAGAGTCTGGAATCGGCCTGGTCGGCCACCAAGGACATGCTGGACCGCGGCATCCGCATGCGCACGGTCTATCAGCATTCCGCCCGTTTCAGCCCGGCCACCAGGCGCTACGTCAACCAGGTGACCAAGTACGGCGGACAGGTCCGCAGCCTCGAGGAATTCGCCGAGCGCCTCATCATCTTCGACCGCAAGGTCGCTTTCATCCCGGCCCGCAGCGATCGCGAGGTCGCCCTCGCCATCTATCAGCCGGCCATAGTGGAATTCCTGGTCGGCATCTTCGAGCGGGCCTGGCTCCTCGGAACTCCCTTCCCCGCCCAGAACCGCGCCCCGGATGTGCAGGTCCTGCTCTCGGGCGTCCGCCTGTCCATCATCAAGCTGCTCGCCGACGGTGAGACGGACGAGACCATCGCCCGCCGTATGGGGTTGAGCGTGCGGACCTGCCGCAGCCATATCTCCAAGATCTACGAGACGTTCGGAGCGCGCAGTCGCTGTCAGCTGGGCGTCTTCATCGCCAACTCGGGTTTGCTCGACGGGGGCGCCGACGACGTGGTCGGGGAAAACGCGAGCTGACGCCGACCATGCAATTTCCGCAACGCCAGAAGCATAAAAAGTCAGCAAAATCAGCGAGACCGGCAAGCTGTGCAGGATCTGCATTTGCTGCAATTGCTGTGATTCTCATGGAGGTTGGGGACCGGTGACGGCCGACCAGACGACCAGATCTGATGGCTCATCAGATACCAGCCGGACGGCGGAGGGGTCGACACAGGACGCGACGAGCGGGTCGGCACAGGGCCCGGCTGATGGGCCGGCGCAGGGCCCGGCTGATGGGCCGGCGCAGGATCCGGCGAAGGGGGCGTCCCTCTTCTGGCGATTCTGGACCGCCACGACGATCAGCGGTGTCGGCGACGCGGTGACCACAGTCGCCCTGCCCCTCCTTGCCGTCAGTGTTCTACACGCGTCGAGTTTCGAGGTCAGCCTCCTCCCGGCGGCCCAGTACGCCGCCTGGATCGCGATCGGCCTCCCAGCGGGCGTCATCGTGCAGCGCCTGCCGCTGCGCGGCACCCAGGTGGCCATGGACGTCATCAGGGCGGTCGCGGTCCTGTCCGTGCCCGTCGCGGCCCTCCTCGGCGTCCTGCATCTGGCGCAACTCGTCGTCGTCGCCCTGGTCGTGGGCCTGGCGACGGTGGTGTTCGACGTCGGCAACTCCTCCTTCCTGCCGTCGATCGTCAGCAAGGAGGAACTGACCGCGCGCAACAGTCTCACCTCCGGCTCCGCCGCGGCCACCCAGATGGGCGGCCCGGCGGTGGGCGGTGTGCTGGTCCAGCTGTGCGGCGCGGCCGTCAGCCTCGTTTTCGACGCCGTCAGCTACCTCGTCTCCGCGGTGCTCCTGCGCAGTCTGCCGAGACCCGCGGCCCCGAAGCCGCCGCAAGCCACGCGTGAGTCGACCCTGGCGCTCATCAAGGAGGGCTGGCACTTCGTCGTCCGCCACAAGGTCATCCGGCTCTGCGCGGCCGCGGCGACCCTGGTGAACTTCACCCTCGGCGCGCTCATGGCGCTCATCCCCGTCTTCCTCGTCAGGACGCTCGATGCCCCGGCGAGCCTCGTCGGCATCCTGATCGCCACCGAGGGGCTGGGCAGCTTCATCGGTGCCGCCGTGACCACCACCCTGGCCAACCGCTTCGGCAGCGCCCGCACGATCCTGTACTCGACCCTGGCCGGCGCCTGCGCCGCCCTCCTGATGCCGCTGGCCGGCAGCGGCTGGAGCCTGCTCCTGTTCGCCCTCGGCAACGTGGGCGTCGGCGCGGCGGCGGTGGTGCTCAGCGTCCTCGCCCGCACCCACCGCCAGACGGTCACCCCGCCCGAACTCCTGCCCCGCGTCATGGCCACCGTCCGCTTCGTCTCCTGGGGGGCGGTCCCCGTCGGCGCCCTCACCGCCGGCATCGCCGGCACCCTCCTCGGCAGCCGCGGCGCCCTCTGGCTGATCGTCGCCGTCGGCTTCCTGACCCCGCTGGCCATGTGGACGAGCTCCATCCGCGGCCGCAGGGACCTGGACTGAGACCCTTCCCGCCCGTGGGCCCCGCCCGGCAGCCGGGCGGGGCCCACGGGTCGGTGCCGGCAGTCGGAAGGCGGGCCGCTGTCGGCTAACGCGCCGCGTCGGCGATCAGCTTCAGGGCGAGAGCCTCGGTGGCCTCGTCCGCCTTCTCGGGGCTGCCGGTGTCGTAGGGCGGATCAGGGTCGTACTCGACGGCGAGCTGCATCGCGCGTGCCACGTCCTCGTCGGACAGCCGGGCGGCAAGACGCAGCCCCATGTCGATGCCGGCCGACACCCCGGCAGCCGTGATGATCTTCCCGGCCTCGACGAACCGGCCGGGCGTGCAGACGGCGCCGACCTCCTTCAGATACGGGCGCGAGGCCCAGTACGTCGTGGCGGGCAGGCCGCGCAACAGACCCGCGGCGCCCAGGATCAGCGAGCCGGTGCACACCGAGGTCGTCCAGACCGAGTGCCGGTGGATACGGCGGATCCACTCGTGGACGCCCGCGTCCTCCATCATGGCCACGACCCCGCGCTCACCGCCCCCGGGCACCAGGAGTACGTCGGCCCGCCGCACGTCCCGCATGGCGCACTCGGCGACCAGCGTCAGCTCGCCCGTGTCGGTACGCACCGGCCCCCGCTCACGCGCCACCATGGCCACCCGCACGCCCGGCACCCGGCACAGCACCTCGTACGGCCCGACCGCGTCCAGCGCCGTGAACCCGTCGTACAGCAGCACCGCCACCCGTAACCGCCCGGCGCCCGCTTCCCCCTCCTCACCCCCCACCGCGGTGGCGACCGGACCACCCGAACCGGCGGCAACCACCAGCCCCGCCCCCAGAGCACCCGTCACCGCCCCGCGCAGCACTCCGCGCCGGGTACGACCGGAGCCGTCTTCCATGACCATCAACTCCCCTGCGTGTGTGTGGCATTGGCAGTCCAGGAGTCGTGGCGGAAGCCGTGAAAGTTCCCGGCGCGGGCGGAATCACCCTCCCGATAAGCGTTTTCGGAACCCGACGAGGCCGGTGATGATGCACGGCATGACCACCTCCACCCGGATCAGCAGGCTCGCTCTGCGGCACGCGATACCGCACCCGCTCGCGATCGACCAGTGGGCAGAGGTGCGCCCGCTGATCGACGGCCGGGACGTGCTGGCAGAGATCCATCCCGGCGGGGTGTCGAGCTGCTCGCGCAGGGAGTGGTTCGGGCCCGCCGAGGGGTGGCCGCTGGCGGCTCCGGCGGAACCCCGCCGCGTCGAGCTGTCCAACAACGACTGCCACACGGGCTGTTGCGGAGGCGTCTTCGTCACCGTCCACCGCCGGGGTGACAGGGTGGTGTGGTCGTCATGGCAGAACACGAACGACATCCGGGTACCCGTCCCCGCGGACGTCCACTTCGACGCGGCTCAGTACGACGCGGAACTGACGCGCGCCGCCGCGGACACCGCATGGGAGGAGCCCGTGGACACGGTCGCCCGGCTCGTCACCCGAGAGCTCGTGCACAGCGGCTGGTTCGAGCGCTGGGGTTGCGTGGTGGACCAGGTGGAACCGAGGCGTGAGACGCCGGAAGGGGTGGAGGTGTACTTCACCACCCGCCGGAAGAGGCCACCTCACGGCCCCGGCTTCACCTTCGACCTGCCCGTCACCCGAGACGTCCCCGCCGAGGAACAGGCACGACGTCTCATCGACCGGATCACGTCCGACGACCCCCGCAGGACCGCCGAACCGCTGTGATCAAGTCGCGGGCCGCACAGGCGACCTGCCCGCCACGTGCTCGCCCTGTGAGACCCACGGCACGGGGCGGTTCGCATCACTGCCCGCACGCGCACCCGGCGGCCACCGGAGCGTCCACGGTTGCCTGACCGGTGCAGCAGGCGTCCCCAGAGCTGCCGGGATCGGCGCTCTTGCCGAGCTTGCCGGCGTCGGCCTTCACGACGTAGACCTCCCAGGGCTCCCGGCCGGGACCGTGGACCCACACCTTGTCCTGGAGGGCGTAGCAGCAGGAGGTGTCGTTCTCCTCGAAGGTGGCCAGGCCGGCGTCCTTGAGGCGAGCGGTGGCGGCGTTGACCTGCTCGGTGGACTCGACCTCGACGCCGAGGTGGTCCAGGCGCGTCTCCTCGCCGGGCTGTCCTTCGATCAGGACGAGCTTGAGCGGGGGCTCCGTGATGGCGAAGTTGGCGTAGCCCTCACGCCGCTTGGCCGGTTCGGTGCCGAACAGCTTCGAGTAGAAGGTGATCGACGCTTCGAGGTCGCTGACGCGAAGGGCGAGCTGAGCGCGAGACATGGCACGACTCCCAACGGGTTGCATTGATGTCTGTCGATACAACATTGCGCCCTGGATCGAAGAATGTCAACATAGAGAAATGTCGAATCAAGACATGGTCGTGTTGAGTCAGGGTGACGGGGTGGGCGACACGCCCGGCAGCTGCTGCCCGGCGCTGCTCACGACCCCCTTGGACGAGGGCCAGGCGCCGGAGCTCGCCAAGGTGTTCAAGGCGCTGGGTGATCCGGTGCGGCTGCGCCTGCTGTCGATGATCGCCTCACGCGCGGGTGGCGAGGTCTGCGTGTGCGACCTGACCCCGGCCTTCGACCTGTCCCAGCCGACGATCTCCCATCACCTGAAGCTGCTCCGGCAGGCCGGTCTGATCGACTGCGAGCGGCGCGGCACATGGGTCTACTACCGGCTGGTCCCGGAGATGACCGACCGGCTCGCCGCGATCCTGACCCGTCCGTCAGGCGACCCGCTGCCCGACCGCACGGCACCTGCCGTGGCCGCCTCGTGAGCACTGCGGCTGCCGAGGGGGCGTGGCGGGACGCCTGTCCCTCGTGGACCGCTGCGTGGCCGTCTGGATCCTCGCGGCCATGGTCGTGGGGCGCTCGGGCCTGGGCCATCTGGTCCCGGGCCTGGGAGACGCGCTGGCCGCGGTGACGGTCACGGGTGTTTCCCCACTGATCGCCGTGGGCCTGCTCGTGTGATGTACCCGGTACTTCCACTCGCGCGGGCGGCGCGCTGGCCAAAGCACCGACTGCGCCCCGGGCATGACGAGTTCCCACCGGCGTAGGTTCCCGCCTGACGCGTCGTTGCACTCGACCGGGTAGCCGCAGCCGGAGACCCGTGCCCGTGTTGTGCGGGCTGCCTTGTGACGGCCATGGCGACGCCCCGACCCATGGAAGTCGCCTTGGGGCCGGGGGCGTCGGTGTGACATCGGGGCGGCGATGGAACCTTCAGTTCATCGCAGCCGGTGGGGGGTTAGCGGTGCCAGTGGCCGTGGCCGTGGCCGTGGCCGTGCCCGAGGCCGCCGCCGTGGCGGTGGTGGCCCCAGGAGGCGTCGTCGACGAAGCGGCCGTGGTCGTTGCGGAGCGTGGCGGTGTCGGAGCGGTTGTCCCACACGTAGTCGCGGCGGTCCTGGTACAGGTCGCTGTCGGTGTCGCGGCCGAAGCCGGTGTGGATGCGCACGGTGGTGCGGCCTTCGAGGCGGTAGTGGTCGAAGGTGTAGGTTTCTCCGTCCTCGTTCTTGAGGGTCCAGCCGTCGAGGTTGACACTGCGGCGGGCGGTGTTGGTGATCTCCACCCACTCGCGGTTCAGAGAGCGGTTGGAGTGGTCGTCCCGGCCGGGGGAGTCGTACTGGACGTCCGAGATCTTCACCTTCGGCCGCTCGGGGCGGGCGTGGTCGGCGGATGCCGGCAGGGTCATCACCGAGACGAGGGCGCCGGTGGTGAGCGCGGCGGCGGTGAGACGGCGGGCGGTGACAGAAGCGAAAGCGGACATGAGGTCCCCTTACGGTGCGGACACCCTCCCCGGCACAGCCAGGGTGGCCGTCCGGGGATGTTGGTGCGGTGTGCGGTCGCGGCCGACTGGCCGCACACACACTCTGTCCACCCAATGGAGAAGTTGAGAGGGAAACATGGGCGCTGTTACTTTTTGTCCAACTTTCCATGACTCTCGGATGTAACGTCCATCTATTGACCTCGGGCGTGAGGTTGACGCACCTGCAGGCCCGCACCCCTTGCAGGCGTTGAGGTGCGGGGTCTGTTCGCCAGGTGCCACCACCCCCCAAGTGGCAGGGGGCGTCACCCGAAAGTGAGTAACAGCGCGACTCCAAGTCGCCATCGCCGGTGAGCCCCGACACGCAGAGGACCAGTCAGCTGGTCCCGCTCCTCCGTTCAGCAATCAGGGGCCTCACCGGTGCGTTCGATGTCGCCGAGCGGCTCAGCCCGGACGCTGCCAACGAGGTGGGGCCGACGCCGCGAGTCACCGTGGGCCGGGCGGGCCGACACGGGTCGTGCTGCACACCGGCATCCAGTGGGAGCACCTGCCCCAAGAGCCGGGCTCTGGCTCCGGAATGGCCTGCCGACGGCGCCTGGCCGCCTGGCCGGCGTGGGGGATGAACTGCACCTGGTGTTGCTGGAGAAGCTGCGGGCCGCGAGGAAGCTGGACTGATCGCGGGGGTGATCGAGTCCACCTGCGTCGGCCCGTGCCCGGCCCCGGATGCCGTTGAAACAGGCCTTCGGGGGCTTCCCGGTACACCATCCGGCTACTTCTGGCCGCCGCAGCGTTACTTCTGATCATTTTTTCTTATTTATTCACTTATATGAGCTCTCTGGATTTCCGGAGCTTGCCCATGCTGCCGTCGGGCCATACCCCACGAGGAGAAGACAGATGACGTCGCCACGCAGGCGATCCGTCCTGGTCTCAACCGCCACAGCTGCTGCGCTCGTCGTAGTACCGCTGGTCGGCGCCGGGACCGCGCTCGCCACGGACGATCCCCACACGTCGCATCCAGGCCACCCCAACCTGTCAACACCACCCGACCCGCTGAAGTCACAATCCCCGGGTATCGGCGACGACCACGACGGGGATGCGCACAGCAACCCGGTCCAAGAGGAGGAGGTGCTCGGCGAGTCGGTCCAAGAGGAGGAGGTGCTCGGCGAGTCGGGCCAGCAGGAGGAGGTGCTCGGCGAGTCGGGCCAGCAGGAGGAGGTGCTCGGCGAGTCGGTCCAAGAGGAGGAGGTGCTCGGCGAGTCGGGCCAGCAGGAGGAGGTGCTCGGCGAGTCGGGTCAGCAGGAGGAGGGGTACGGCGAGTCGGTCCAGGAGGAAGCCGGGTACGGCGAGTCGGGTCAGCAGGAGGAGGGGTACGGCGAGTCGGGCCAGGAGGAAGCCGGGTACGGCGAGTCGGGTCAGCAGGAGGAGGGGTACGGCGACTCGGGCCACGAGGAGGACGGGTACGGCGACTCGGGCCACGAGGAGGACGGGTACGGCGACTCGGGCCACGAGGAGGACGGGTACGGCGACTCGGGCCACGAGGAGGACGGGTACGGCGACTCGGGCCACGTG